>WGCX01000310.1 GCA_015493575.1 Desulfobacteraceae bacterium
GCGGATCTGAACTGCGTTACAGTGCCTCTCAACAAACATAGAAAGAGTATTTGTAACTTTGTCAGAAGTGAGCTCTTTCTTATAAAAAAAAACGGAAAAATAAAACAATGCCGAAACGTACGGACATCAATAAGATTTTAATTATCGGAGCAGGGCCCATCATCATAAGCCAGGCCTGTGAATTTGACTATTCAGGAACCCAGGCATGCAAGGCATTAAAGGAAGAAGGATTTGAGGTTGTGCTGATCAACTCAAATCCCGCCACCATTATGACTGACCCTGAAGTTGCCGACAGAACCTATATTGAGCCTGTAACCCCTCAAGCCCTTGAAAAGGTTATAGCAAAGGAAA
Organism: Desulfobacteraceae bacterium; assembly: GCA_015493575.1. Classification (GTDB taxonomy): domain Bacteria; phylum Desulfobacterota; class Desulfobacteria; order Desulfobacterales; family Desulfobacteraceae; genus WGCX01. The sequence goes on from WGCX01000310.1 coordinate 352, forward strand.
GACCCGATGCACTGCTCCCCACCCTTGGGGGCCAGACAGGGTTGAACACTGCTGTTGAAGCGGCACAAATGGGGATTCTTGAAAAGTACAATGTTGAAATGATTGGAGCATCGGATGAAGCCATAAAAAAAGCCGAGGACAGGGAATTGTTCAGGGATGCCATGAATAAAATCGGCCTTCGCATTCCCAACAGCGGTTTTGCCTCCACCATGGAGGAGGTGCAGAAGGTTGCAGCTGATATCGGTTTTCCCGTTATTGTAAGACCAAGTTTTACCCTTGGAGGTACAGGGGGAGGCGTTGCTTACAATCCCGAAGACCTTGATCTGCTTGCAAAGCACGGACTTGATGCAAGTCTTATCACCCAGGTTATGCTTGAAGAATCGGTACTTGGCTGGAAGGAATACGAGCTTGAGGTGATGCGGGATCATGCAGGCAATGTTGTTATTATCTGCTCCATTGAAAACATGGATCCAATGGGTATTCACACCGGAGACAGCATAACCGTTGCTCCCATCCAGACCCTTTCCGACAAGGAATACCAGAAAATGCGCGATGCCTCCATTGCAATCATGCAGGAAATCGGCGTTGATACAGGGGGCTCCAATGTGCAGTTTGCACTCCATCCCAAAACAGGCGAGATGATCGTTGTTGAAATGAACCCCAGGGTATCAAGGAGCTCTGCCCTTGCATCCAAGGCAACCGGATTTCCCATTGCAAAAATTGCAGCAAAGCTTGCAGTGGGCTTTACCTTAGATGAGATTCAAAACGATATTACAGGAGAAACTCTGGCATGTTTTGAGCCTTCCATCGATTATTGCGTTGTTAAAATTCCAAGATGGACCTTTGAAAAATTTTCCGAGGCTGAAGACGTGTTGTCCACATCCATGAAATCGGTCGGCGAGACCATGGCAATAGGAAGAACCTTTAAGGAAGCCCTTCAAAAGGGATTAAGGTCACTTGAAACGGGACGATTTGGTTTCGGAGCGGACGGAAAGGATTTTATACCTGATAATCTGTCTGAAACAGAACTTGAATCCAAACTTGCAACGCCGAATTCCAATCGAATTTTTTATCTGAAATACGCCCTTGAAAACGGAATGACAATTGATGCCATTAATAATCTTACAGGGATAGACCCGTGGTTTTTATGGCAGATGAAGCAGATTGTGGAATTTGAAAAAGAGATTATCCTTTCAGGGCCTGATATTCCCCGTGAAATCCTTGAAAAAGCTAAAAAATGGGGTTTTTCCGATGTCCAGCTTGCCTTTCTTACAAAAACCCGGGAAGAAGCAATGGAGAAAAAGAGAAAACAGCTTGGCATTGTTCCTGTTTACAAACTTGTTGATACGTGTGCTGCCGAATTTAAGGCTTCAACTCCATATTACTATTCCACCTATGAAACCGAATGCGAAGCAAGGGTCTCTGACAGAAAAAAAGTGATTATTCTCGGGGGCGGGCCAAACAGGATCGGCCAGGGCATAGAGTTTGACTACTGCTGCGTTCATGCTTCCTTTGCCCTGCGCGGGGAAGGTGTTGAGAGCATAATGGTGAACAGCAATCCCGAAACAGTGAGCACGGATTATGATACATCTGACAAACTTTATTTTGAACCCCTTACAAAGGAAGATGTGCTCCACATTGTTGAAAAGGAAAAACCATTTGGAGTGATTGTTCAGTTTGGCGGCCAGACTCCCCTTAACCTTGCAACTGCCCTTGAAAAACACGGGGTTCCCATCATGGGTACAAGCCCTGAAAGTATAGACAGGGCAGAGGACAGGGATCTTTTCCAGGCCATGCTGAAAAAATTAAATATTGCCCAGCCCGATAACGGGATTGCCACTTCTTTTCCCGAAGCAAAGAAAATTGCCGATAGAATCACATATCCAGTAATGGTGCGGCCTTCCTTTGTCCTTGGGGGGCGGGCAATGAAAATCGTGTACAATGAAAAAGAACTTGAAGAGTATTTTAACCTTGCCGTACTTGCCTCTCCGGATCACCCGGTGCTTATTGACCAGTTCCTTGAAGATGCATTTGAACTTGACGTTGATGCCATATCAGACGGTGAAAAAACCATTATCGGCGGGATAATGGAGCATATTGAGGAGGCCGGTATCCATTCAGGGGATTCCTCCTGTGTTCTGCCTCCGTACAGCATATCAGAAAAGCATATTCTGGAGATGACATCCGCCACAAAGGCCCTTGCAAAGGAACTTGACGTCAAAGGCCTGATGAATATCCAGTTTGGCATAATGAATGAAAAAGTTTACGTGATAGAGGTTAATCCCAGGGCATCAAGAACCATTCCCTTTGTCAGCAAAGCAACGGGAGTGCCCCTTGCAAAACTTGCAACAAAGGTTATGCTTGGAAAAACCCTTGATGAACTCGGCCTTACAGAAGAAATAATTCCATCCCATTATTCGGTAAAAGAAGCTGTCATGCCCTTTGACAGGTTTCCAAATGTTGACCCGATACTGGGCCCTGAAATGAAATCAACCGGGGAAGTCATGGGAATTGATGCTGATCTCGGGGCTGCAGTTGCCAAGGCCCAGCTTGGAGCAGGCCAGGATCTTCCGGAATCGGGTACCGTGTTCATCAGTGTCCAGGACAGTGATAAACAGAAAATCCTGCCCCTTGCAGAGGATTTCATGGACATGGGGTTTAAATTGATTGCAACAACAGGTACGGCAGCCTTTCTTGAGGAGCACTCAATCCCTGCAAAACTTGTTAAAAAAGTTTCCGCAGGCAGGCCAAATGTAGTTGATGCAATAAAAAACAATGAGATCCAGTTTGTTTTAAATACAGGGGTGAGCAGCCAGACAAAACTCGACGGATATGAGATAAGGCGGGCAGCAGTGAGATTCAAGATTCCCTATTCAACCACAACAGATGGGACAAGGGCGATGTGCATGGCAATTCATGCCTTAAAAAAACAAAGCTTGACTGTAAAGGCCATTCAGGATTATCACGCTGAATAAATGCTGAAATGAATATTGGATAAAAAGGAATTACTTGCTATTTTTTTGTGTAAAAGTGTAAAATTATTAAAAATAGAAACAGAACTTTTAAGACTTTTAAAAAAAATGGAAAAAAAATGACTCTCAACGGCATACCAAGGGATGAATGCGGGGTTTTTGGTATTTACAGGCATTCTGAGGCGGCACAGCTTACCTATTTTGGTCTTTATGCACTCCAGCACAGGGGACAGGAAAGCGCTGGAATTTCAGTTGCAAAGGAAAAGGATAAAATATATTCCCACAAGGGAATGGGGCTTGTGCATGATATTTTCACCACGGAAGATCTAAAAAAAATCGAGGGCGGCAGTGCCATAGGCCATGTACGCTACTCCACCACAGGGGATTCCATTCTTTCCAATGCCCAGCCCTTTGTTGTTCAGCACAAGGGCAGGGCCTATGCAGTGGCGCACAATGGCAATTTTGTCAACGCCCATATTTTAAAGAATGAGCTTGAAGAAAACGGGTCCATATTCCAGACAACCATGGACAGTGAGGTGTTTCTCCATCTTTTTGTAAAAAATCTCAAACAGGGAAATGTTGTTGAGGCGGTGCAGAAAGCTGCTGCAAAAATAAGAGGCGCATATTCCCTTGTTTTGCTCACCTGCAAGGGTGAAGTAATCGGTGTTAAAGATCCCTATGGATTCAGGCCCCTTGCCCTTGGAAAACTCCACGGCCACTATGTTCTTTCCTCTGAAACCTGCGCATTTGATCTTGTTCAGGCGGAATTTGTACGTGAACTTGAACCAGGAGAGATTGTAATTATAAATGAAGACGGGGTGACAAGTATAAAACATGATTCTCCCATGCCCAACCGATCCCTGTGTATATTTGAGTATATCTATTTTGCAAGACCTGACAGCACGATTTTCGGCAGAAATGTTTACAACATGAGAAAGGATCTTGGCAGAAGCCTTGCGAAAGAAGCGCCTGTGGATGCTGATTTTGTCATGCCGTTTCCCGATTCAGGCAATTATGCTGCCATCGGTTATGCCGAGGAATCGGGCATTCCATTTGAAATGGCAATGATAAGAAATCACTATGTGGGAAGAAGTTTTATCCAGCCCACCCAGAGCATGCGTGATTTTGCCGTAAGAGTCAAACTCAATCCGGTGCGGGAGCTGATCAGGAACAGGGAGATTATCATTATTGAGGATTCCATCATAAGGGGTACCACGGCAAAAACAAGGGTTGAAGCTTTAAAAGGCCTTGGTGCAAAAAAAGTTCACATGCGCATAAGCTGTCCCCCCCACAGATATCCATGTCATTACGGGATAGATTTTTCAACAAAAGGCGAGCTGATTGCCGCTTTAAAAAGCGGTGAGGAGTTAAGGACTCATCTTGGCCTTGATTCCCTTCACTATCTTTCCATTGAAGGCATGCTTGAGGCAAGCGGAGTTAAAGATCCTGAAAACAATTTCTGCAAGGCATGCTTTGACGGTTCATACCCTGTTCCCTGCGATTCTTCACTTTCAAAAGAATGTATGGAATAAAGAGGCATGCAGAAAAAAACAACCGTTCACAGTCAATTCGCGAACTGTAAGCGTTTACAGGGTGTTGCAGATGCAAGACGGCGGGCAGGCAGACGTACTAATGTACTTCAAGTACCCGCCAACGCTGCAGGTGCAATGCCCTGTGAACGCTTACAGAAAAAAACCGTTGCCTTTTCAAAGGATTCGTCCAATCTGTTTTTTCATATTTTAACAAAATGCAATCTTTCCTGTTGTCACTGCTATATAAATAAAGAACAGCACGGGGATGATATCCTTGATATAAACACCATAAAAAAGTGGCTTTCTCTTTTTACAGAAAAAACAAAAGATATCAATGTTATTTTTCTCGGCGGAGAGCCCACCCTGCACCCAGATCTTTTTCTTGCCGTAAAAGAGGCAAAGCGCCTTGGGTTTAAATCCATTACAATTGATACAAACGGATATCTTTTTAATGATATTTTAGATAAAATCACACCGGATGAAGTGGATTTTATCAGTTTTTCACTTGACGGCGCCACAAGGCAGACAAACGATGCCATCAGGGGTAAAGGAAGCTTTGAAAAATGCACTGCCGGAATAAAAAAATCCGTTGCAAAGGGTTTTTCAACCTCCATGATCTATACGGTAAGCGCCATGAATTTCAATGAACTGTCCATGATGCCCGATCTGATAAAATCACTGAAAATTGACCGGTTTTTCATCCAGGTGATAGGCATAAGGGGTAAATCAGCGAAAACCGAAGTAACAGATCACGTAACCGTTCAAAGTCAATTCGCGAATAGTAAAAACCATAACCCCCTTCAGGTAACAAAGGAAAACTGGCTTGAAATTGTACCCAAAGTTGCCGAAAAAATCGCAGAACAGGGAATAATTGTCACATATCCAAAGGTTTTTCTGGAAGATGATGAAGAATTTCAGTGTGCAGGACTTGTGGCGGATAATTATTTTATTTTTCCAAACGGCCGTATTTACCGCTGCCCTCTGTGCGAGGATTTTCCCATTCACAGCCTTGAAATAAAAAATAATAAACTTGTTTCAACCGGAAAAATCAATGAAAAAGATCTTTTTAACCTCACCATTCCCGAAGGATGTGTGATGAATAAAATGATTCAGCCGGGAAATCTTGTTTATAAAAATGATGGGACACCTCAGCATAAAATAGCCTGCTGCATGTTAAAGCAGGAAATATCCATGAACCAATGACAGCAAGCACATACTTTTTTATGCACCTTATGCACCCGCCTCACACGAAAAGCGCTGTTTTAAAAAAACGCTTCATGGAAAATGCAATAAAAAGAATAACGAGTATAATGTAAAAAAAATAAGGAGTTTGCCGTATGAAACCCAATGAAATTGAGAGTTTAAGCTTTAAAATTATTGACCAGGAGGCAGGAGATCACGGGTTTGAACCTGATAAATGGCAGATCGTGAGAAGAATGATCCACACAACGGCTGATTTTGACTATATAAAAACCGTGAGGTTTCATCCAAAAGCCGTCAAAGCCGGAATCAACGCCATAAAAAGCGGCTGCAGGATAATAACCGACACAAATATGGCAAAAACCGGTATCAGAAAAGGAGAACTTTCTCTTTTTAAAGGAACGGTTCACTGTTTTATTGCTGACAGCGATGTGGCAAAAAGATCGGCGGATGAGGGAATCACACGGGCTGAAGCATCCGTTGATAAAGCTTTTGATTCAGATAAGAACGGAATGTATGTTGTTGGAAATGCCCCCACAGCCCTTTTTCGTTTAATTAAACTTGTAAAGGAAAAAAAAGCAACGCCCGATCTTGTTATCGGAGTACCGGTGGGTTTTGTAAATGCAAAAGAATCCAAGGATGCTTTAATGGAGCTTGATATTCCTTTTATCTCCAATAAGGGCAGAAAAGGCGGGTCTAATCTTGCCGCAGCAATTGTAAATGCTCTGCTCATAATGGCGGCGGAACAAAATTAATTGCAAGAGTTCAGAAAAAAATAAGGCTTTCAAAAATAATGCTGAATATTTACGTTGCGGGAGATTAAAAATATGAAATTTATAAGGTTTACAGGCAGAGACGGAAAAATATACTGCGGCTGCGATTACAGGGACAATACAGCTGCTCTGGTAGAGGGAAATATTTTTGAAGATTTCAAAATTACAGATAAAAGGGTAATAGTAGAGGAGCTTGTTTCTCCTGTTTCACCCTGTGCGGTTTTATGCATAGGCCTAAATTACAGGATGCATGCCGAAGAAACGGGAATTGCCATTCCAAAGTATCCAATATTGTTCATGAAAAATCCGGGTGCTGTTACAGGACCTTATTCAGACATAGAGATACCGGTATCATGCCTGAACCCTCCTGAAGTGGATTACGAAGCGGAACTTGCCGTTGTAATTGGAAAATCTGCAAAAAATGTAACGCCTGAAACAGCGGTGGATCATATTGCAGGTTATACCTGTGCAAATGATGTGTCAGCAAGAAGATGGCAGAAACACGCAGGAGGAGGACAATGGGTAAGGGGTAAAAGTTTTGATACTTTCTGTCCCATGGGGCCTGTGCTTGTAACAACTGATGAAATAAAGGACCCGCAGGCATTAACCCTTGAATGCAGATTAAATGGCAGAACAATGCAGAAAGGATCAACTTCCGATATGATATTTTCCGTTGGTGAGATCATCTCTTTTCTCTCGCAGAGTACAACCCTTGCCCCGGGAACCGTTATCCTCACAGGAACTCCAAGTGGTGTGGGATTTACAAGAAAGCCTCAGGTTTACCTTAAACCGGGAGATGTGCTTGAGACTGAAATCAAAGATATAGGCGCCCTTAAAAACAAAATAACTGCGGAACCGGGTAATCCGGTGTCATAACAAATCCAGAAAGAAAAAATCAGTGTGTGCTGATCAGTTTACCGCAATTGCCTTGCTCTTTGCTGATCCCCTTTGAAATGGTGAGATTTTTTCCTCTGCTTTTGCCTGAATTATAGGCTGAAATGCTTGTTGAACTATAATATGCCCTTGCTGTCACAGCGGATGGATAACGGTCATTCCAGTATTTTATAAGCTGTTTGTCTTCAACCACAGCAGGTGTACTGCAAAAACCGTTATGCCTGCCATCCCCGTTAATATCCGACCGTCCGGATCGATTAATTATTGCTGCAGCCTGCTGCTCTTGTAATTTTTCCCTGAAACCATTAACAATACCTGTCATATATCCTGATCTGCTGCGGCATCCGGGATTTTTAAGTTTATATTTCCGCCAGGATTTTTCAGCGTATTGAAGCACATAGTGAAAAACATAATCAGCAATTCTTAAATTTGTTAATGTTCCGGTTATTTCAAGGTCCTTTCCCATTTTACATTTTTCAGGAATATAGGTGGAAACCCAGATCGGTGTGACAAAATAAAAAGATTTTAAAATTGAAGCGGTTAATAACTGGGCCTGGCTCCTCTTTAAAACCGTATCCGTTATAATTATGGATTCAAAATCTCTTTTTTTATCCTGTTTTAAAAGATCGATATTGTATCTGCGGATAAATTCACCCGCTTTTGCGGCAGCTGCCTCCGCTTCATGCCCGTTATCCGAAGATGCAAGATTCATCAGCTTTTTGACTTTAATAATAATTTTATCATTATCATTTTCTTTATTACCGAAGACCCTTTGCTCTAAAGTTGCATAGGAACCGGAAGCCTTTGGATTTGCGTTGACAGCCTTACAGCATTCAATAAAGATTTTACCATGGGGAGGCTGTTTTTTATATTCAGGAAAGGTGGCGGCGAGCTGATGAGCCATTTCATGCCTTAAAACTTCGCATACAGAATCCCATCTGCCATTTAAAACAAGTTTTCTGCTTAAACGGATTTCCATGTACTTCTCAACCCATTGTCCAAGGCAGGCCTTCATCTCCGTTAACACAATCACCGGCAGGATTATTCTTTCTGCCAGATTTTTATTACGTATTACAAGATCCCTGTGAATTGATTTCCATTCATAATTAAGTTTTTCAATAATTCCCCGTTCAAGTTTCTCCGTAATTTTTCCACAGGCATGATCCATATATTTTCCTTTCCGGCCGTATATTTACATCAATGAATTACCGATCTCATTGGGACATTCTTACATGAACGGTTCTCTTCAGAGCATATTTTTATCAAACCTGGCATAACAGTATTTCTGCCGTTTAATTTTGCCTTGTACATCATTGCATCAGCATCCTCAATAAGTGTTGCCACATCGGCATGGCCTGAAAGTGATGCAACACCAAAACTTGCAGTTACACGAATATTTCCCTGGGAGGTCGCAATAGTTTTTTTTGCAATCATACGCCTGATTCTGTCGGAAAGCTCCATTGCCTCGCGTTTTCCTGTGCCTGGAAGGATTGCAAAAAATTCTTCACCACCGTATCTTGCAAGAACATCATCCGTCCTCATATTATCCCTGGCCAGGGCTGAGACCGCTTTCAGGACTTCATCCCCTGCCTGATGTCCATAAGTATCATTAACTTTTTTAAAATGATCAATATCAAACATAAAAACAGATAATTGTGTCCTGTGCCTGACTGCCCTTGCAATATTTCGATTTATCTGGGTTTCAAACTCTCTTCTGTTATAGCACCGGGTTAAAGGATCAAGCCTTGCTGCATCATCTAATTTTGCAATTTTCATCTGTCTTGCCAACGCCACCCCTGTACTTTTCAGAATTACATTCACTATATCATCATGATAATTCAGCATGTTACGGCCGGGAACCATGTAAACTTTTACCATGCAGTCTTCTTCCATCAAATCATAGGATACAAGATTTTTCATGCTGAACTTTTTTTCCTGTTCATCTTTATCAAAACTATGGTTGATATAATTAATGTTTTTTTTATCTTTTATTGAAAAATCACCCATGATTATTGTTTCAAGGGAAGATTTGTACATTCTCGGATCCAGCCACACATCTATCTCTTTTTCATTTTTAATAACAACGGCAAAAAGCCTGTAATTAACAATATCTTTCAAACAAAGAGAAGCCTCATTTATTATTTCATCTGATTTGTTTTTCTGATTCAATTCAACAATATATTTCACCAGCCTTTTATTATTATCATCAGCCTGTTTTGCTGAAATGTTGAAAAACATTGAGAAAATTCCTGAAAATTTCCTTGATATTCTGTTTAATGCAAAGTTCATGTTTAACTCCTTTCAAAACTCTTGTTTTTTCAAATCTTTTCTATTTAGAAAGTCTTTATAC
>WGCX01000311.1 GCA_015493575.1 Desulfobacteraceae bacterium
ATTTCCCTCGGAGCAAATCATGGATGATTTGCGAGAATGAGTGAAGGGTAATACCTGTTCCCGGTGGCCGGATCGAAGCGAGTTTCATATAAAAACTGCCACCCTTTCACTCATCATCATTGCATGCATAACGCATCTTTTCGGGTCTTAAAGGGTGCATTGGCAGTATAATGGCAGCTAAAGCAGATCTGTTTTTTCAAGAACTGCAACAGCACCTTTATAAGATGCAACGATGAGAACAAAATACAATAATAAAAAGAAATATACCATTAAATATTCTCCTTTAGTGTCAAAAAAATCAATATGATTCCTCATTCTGGATCTCTTCCACCGTAAGTTTCTTTGAATCCATGAGTTTCCATACATAGACAATATATGCAAGGACAAATGGAATGCCGATGGCAACATATGTCATGGCCGTAAGTGTAAACATGGATGAAGACGCATTGTGAATGGTAAGGCTTGACTGAAGATCAAGCTTTGACGGATAAAATGCAGTGTTGTTCAATGCCGGCAGGCAAAGGACAACAAAGCCTACAAAAAAGGTTCCAAGGCCGTTGAACCAGATTCCTCTGTAACTTGTCTTAAATGAGGTCAGGTAAACTCCGAGAACAACAAGAAGTATACCTGCAAGCAGCAATGCAAGAAGAGAAGGCATGGCAAAAAGATTGAAAAGATATTTAAATGAAACAAGTGAAACAACCCCTGCTTTGTCAACCCCGAACCCCTTCATCAGAAGAATGGAAAAAAGAACATAGAGCAGAAAGGGAAGTGAAATAAGAAAATTTTTCTTTACACTTTCACGCAGTCTTGTTTCAAGGCCGGGATTTGAGGAAAAATCTATACTGTTTAAAAGGTAGGATGCCCCTGTAACCCTTGCATTAAATAAAAGGAAAATTGCCAGACTTAAGTTGAAAAGCGAGAAAGCAGCTTCAAGCCCCCTTAAATTTAAACCGAACAGAACATAATTCCAGGTTACCCTGTTGTACATATCAAGGGTAAAATTCGAGCCTGTATAAAATGTACCCACTGCAGCACCGATTAAAAGGACTCCAACCACACCGTTGATCAAAAGAAATGATTCATAGGTTTCCGATCCAAGGAAGTTGTTTTCTTTTGCCCTGTATTCATAGCTTACCGCCTGGATAATAAAGGAAAAAAGTATCAGCATCCATACCCAGTATGCCCCGCCGAAACTTGTTGCATAAAATTTGGGAAAAGCTGCAAAAAGGGCACCTCCGAATAAAACAAGGGTGGTAAAGGTCAGTTCCCATTTACGTCCAAGGGATGTGAGAATCAATGTTTTTTCAATTTCCGTTTCAGCCACCTGTTTGAGCAGGGTCTGTCCTCCCTGGACAAAGATGAGAAATACAAAAAGGGCTCCGACAATGGCGATGATAATCCACCAGAGCTGCTGCAATGTTGCGTAGTCAAGGTTTCCGATCATTTTAAGTCACCTCCCTCCTCAAATCCTGTGGATATCTGTTTGAGCATAATTTTTATTTCAGCCACAAGCAGCAGCGTAAACAGCCCGAAAAACATGAAAAACGTTATCTGAATATTTTGCGGGTCAAGATTAGATGTTGCCATTTTTACCGGCAAAAGGCCTGAAATAGCCCAGGGCTGACGACCCACTTCAGCCACAACCCATCCTGATTCCTGGGCAATAAGCCCTAAGAAAACCGATATAAAGCCCAGGGGAAGCAGCCATCTTTTTTCCACAAGTGTGTTTTTTATGCTGAAAAAAAGAAATGCTGCAAACAAAAGGGGAAAAAGCGTTCCAAGACCCACCATTATATGAAAAGCATAATATGGAACAGCAACCGGCGGAGCTGCTTCTTCTGGTTTATCAAGATATCCGTAACCGAGATAGGCCTGGTTAATTTTAAAATCCTTTAATGCTGCTGCAGCTTTCGCAGTATTTTTGTCTTTACGGGCATTTTTAAACAATTCCAGATCTTTTATCGCTTTTCTGCCCTTTACCATTTTTGATGCAGCACCTTCTATGCCATAGGTTTTATTGCCGTACACAAGATCGTCAATCCCCGGTACAAAAGCTGTAAATGAGTGGTTTGCAAGAATGGAAAGCAGATAGGGTATTTCGATTTTTGCAACAAAGGATTTTTGATTATCCCCTACCTTTTTGTCTGTATTGAGAATGCCGAGAGCAACAATGGGTGCTTTTGTCTGTCCTTTGTAAAGTCCTTCAATGGCTGCAAGTTTCATGGGCTGTTTCTGGGAAACTTCATAGGCCGAGGTGTCACCTGTCATGGCCACAAATGAGGACGCAAGCAGGCCGAATACCGCAGCTACGACAATGGATTTTTTTGCCATTTCAACGTGTCTCCCCTTTATAAGATACCAGGAAGAAATTGTAAGAACAAAAAGGGATGCAAACAGAAAGCCTGAACTTGACGTGTGAATAAATTTGGAAACCGCAACCGGATTAAAAACAAGTTTAAAAAAACTGTTCATCTCAAATCGCGCTGTATTGGGATTAAACACCATACCCACGGGGTTCTGCATCCAGCCGTTTGCCACAAGAATCCATACTGCAGAAAGGTTCGATCCCACAGCAACCATCCATGTTGAAAACAGATGGAACCTTTTTGATACCCTGTTCCATCCGAAAAACATCACTGCAAAAAATGTTGCCTCAAGGAAAAAAGCAAAAAGGCCCTCAATTGCAAGGGGCGCACCAAAAATATCCCCCACCATCCAGGAATAATTGGACCAGTTTGTTCCGAATTCAAATTCAAGAATAATTCCCGTTGCAACACCGATTGCAAAATTTATCCCGAATAAAGTCATCCAGAATTTTGTGATTGAGAGCCATTCCTTTTTGCCTGTGCGCACATAGATCGATTCAAAGAATGCGCACAGAAAAGAAAGCCCAAGGGTCAGCGGTACAAATATCCAGTGGTACATGGCAGTGAGAGCAAATTGCGCCCTTGCCCAGTTTACCACGCTTAAATCAATATGAGTCATAAATTTTGTTCTCCTTTTCTTAAAAAATTTGTAAGCATTCACAGGACTCTGCACCTGCAGCGTTGGCGGGTACTTGAAGTACATCAGTACGACTGCCTGCCCGCCGCCTTGCATCTGCAGCATCCTGTAAACGCTTACAATTCGTGAATTTACTGTGACGGTTATAAAAATTCTTCACTGCATCGGGGAATGGGGAGCGTATTGAGTCATCTGCTCTAAAACATAATTGCCCTTTTCCCTGTCAGTATGAAATTTTGTGTTAAGATAATCGGGAAAGAAAAAAAATTTCAGAATTGCAAACATGATAAAAAGCTTTATCAGAATTATTTTCCAGAGTTTTTTCCCAAGAATCATCTCTTTAAAACCATTACGATAAAAAAGATAAATTTTTTTTATTAAGCCCATAAGATGACCCTTTTCCTATAGTCAGATCTTTGAAAAATTCTTATCCCGTATTTCATCCGGGAACCTTTATAATAATTAAATTTTTAGATCCCATAAGCCCTGAACCTTTATTTCACAGACTGCCCAAGGATGATCCTGCTCCCACAGATAAGTCATATCCGCTGCACATGGATAATACGGCTCATGGCCGTGTGCTCATGGCAGTGAATAAAAGCAGCGTTTGGGAGAAATTATTTCTCCTTTATTTTTTAAAGATTTAATGGCCTTTGATACTTCCTTGGAGTCCACATCAAGTGCTTTGGCAATCTCTCCGGGACGTACGGGTTTGTCCGCTTCTTTCATTGCATTTAAAACTTTTTCTTCCATTTTTTTCCTCCTCTGTTTTTTTTATGAGAAATTCCTGTAAAAAATTTTTAAAATAAGAGCTGGCTTCCGCGCCTTCGGCCCAATGTTTGTCAGAATCTTTGATTCTCTGAGGCAGTCTGAGAGAATCAAAGATCTGCCTCATGGCACTTACATAATTTATTGTCAGACGGGCCTGTGTAAAACCACATCTGCAGTGAAAAATATTACGAAAGATTTTATATCTCAAAAAGAAAAGCAAATAGTGTGCCGGAAAATTTAACCAATAAACGAAAGATCCTTTCAGGATTTGTTCCAAATCAGCTCACAACAGAAAATCAAACAGGCGTAATAAAATCAAACAGGCGTAATAAATTTAAGCTCTTTTTTGCAAAAAAATGTATTGGTTAATTTGGGGAAATGACACTTTTTTGTCTCATATTATTTATATTATATGATACAAAACGCAAATATCCGGCAAGTTTCTTTATATTCGTCCATTCAGGTCTGCTCACATCGTATTTCACAAAGCATTGGCATGCCATGCAGTCCCGAACAGACGAATATAACGGCCATGAGGCCGGGCTGAACTACGCTACCCTGCCTCTCAACGAATATAAAAAGAGCACTTGTTACTTTGTAAAAAGAGAGCTCTTTCTTATAAAAGTATTGCTAAATATTGCTATTTTATAAAAAGCCGGATATTGGCTGCAAAATGTATTTTATAAGGTGATTGTTTAATCAAAAGCCATTTCTGTTTTCCATTCTTTCCATACATTACCCACGAGTTCAGGACCTGGTTTGAGTATGGTTTTACCGGGTTTCCATCCCGAAGGAGTGGCCTTGGTCCCCTTTGATTCCCTTACAAGCTGGAACGCCTGAATCTGACGGAAGGTTTCATTTACATTCCTGCCCACTGGCGGGGTCAACACTTCATAACCCTGAACAACTCCATCGGGGTCAATGATAAATCTTCCCCTTGTTTCAACGCCTGCGTCTTCATCATAAACACCAAAGATCTTTCCCACTCTGCCGCCTGCATCGGACAGCATGGGAAAAGGAACGCCTCCTTCCACCATTTTGGATAATTCATAATCATCCCACATTTTGTGTACAAACATACTGTCAATGCTCATGGACAAAACGTCAACGCCAAGTTTCTGTAATTCACTGTATTTTTCAGCAACTGCTGAAATTTCCGTTGCTCATACAAAGGTGAAATCACCTGGATAAAAACACAAAAGGACCCATTTACCAAGATGATCTGATAATTTTACATTAACAAAACTGCCTTGTTTATAACCGGGTGCAACAAAATCAGGTGCTTTTTTGCCTACTTGTATCATAGTTGAAATCTCCTTTTTATCATTAACTGCATTGTCCTGTTTTTCAGACTGTTCATTTAACGTTTCAGGTGGCGTTTCTCCCACCGGTCCGCCCGTTGGACGAGCACACCCAACTTGAATTTCTTCTTCCATAAGCCCTCCGTAAAATTTGTTATGTGAAACTTCATTGTTAAATCCGTTTCACTGTTCAACCATTGTCCCGCCGCTGTTCACCCATGCCGTTGTACCGCCGGCAAGGCTGTGAACATGCTCAAAACCTGCATTCTGGAGAAAACTTGCTGCAATATTTCCCCTGTAGCCTACGCCGCAGGTTACGATTATTTCTTTGTCGTTTGGTATGTCAGGCGCCTGTTTGAGCAGCTTTGTCAGCGGCAGATGTTTTGCCTGTTTTATGTGCCCGCTTTCCCATTCCGCATCGGTTCTCACATCATAAAAATAGTCATATCTGTTTCTTTCAAGTTTTGATTTTAATTTTTCCGTTGAGATCTGCCACAGCTGTCTGATGGGAAGACCCGCTTCCTGCCATGCTGCAAGTCCTCCGTAAAGATATCCTATGATATTGTCATATCCGATTCTGTGAAGGTGAACGGTCATGTCTTCATATGCTGTCTCGTCTGATACAATCAGAATCAGTTTTGCATCTGGTTCTATCACCATGCCTATCCAGTTGGCAGTCTGTTTTGCAAATCCGATGTTGATGGAATCGGGAATATGGACACCTCCAAAGGCTGCAGTGTCACGGGTGTCAAGAACAAGGGCGCCGTTGTCTATTTCCCTCTTGACCTGTGAGGGGCTTAAATCCCTGGTAATGGGGCATCTTTCAAGGAGAGGTGCGCCGTTTTTATTCATATTGATGATATGGGTAAAACTTTTGGGGCGCTCGGGAAAAACCTGTATCATCTGGTCTTCAAACACTTCCTCTGACAGGTTAAGCATATTGTTGTGATTTTTTTCAAAGCCAATTGTGGAACTTGATTTTGAACTCATGCCTTTTCCACACAGGGAGCCTTCACCATGGGCAGGAAACACTTCGAGATTATCAGGCATTTTTCCAAGTTTATTGTAAAGGGAATTGTACAGGTTCCGGGTCTGTTCTTTAATGAGGTCTTCTCCTGCAAGATCGGGACGGCCGATATCCCCGACAAACATGCAGTCTCCTGTTAATGCCATCCAGGGTTCATCGCCTCTCATTGTATCCGAGACAAGTATGGACATGGAATCAGGCGTGTGCCCGGGCGTTTTAAGGAATTCAAGTTTTACACTCCCGAAATTCATGGTCTGCCCCTCCTTTACAGAAGAGTGCTTGAAAGTTACCGGAGTCCCTTCCATGAAACAGATTTCAGCTCCGGTCCGGGAACGCAGTTCCTGGTTTCCGCTTACATGATCCGCGTGTATGTGGGTTTCAAAGATATGGGTGATTTTCATGCCGTTTTCACGTGCAAGGTTAATATACTCCTGAACATCTCTTTTCGGGTCAACAACACAGGCAAGTTTTGCCTTTGGACAGCCTATGATATAAGAAAGGCAGCCCATTCCTTCCACACTGATCTGTTTAAAATACATGGTGAATCTCCTTTATCTGTTCTTTTGTTCTTTTATAAGTGTAAACACTGTGCTTTTGTTACAGATGTTTCATAGTCTGTATCAAAAACCCTGACCGATCAAAAATTCTTACCGATCAGCAATCTTTGATCTTCCACACTTTCAAACCTTCAAAAATCATGCCGGATATGATCTGAAGATTCATTCTCACTGCATAACCGCCATGAGGCATATAACTGCCATGGGGCCGGGCTGGATTTGATCCAGCCGTATCGCAATAAATATAGGGCCAAAGGCGCGTAGCCAATAGAATCAATAAATTTACATTTAATTTCTTTTAAAAAAGCATATGGTAAGATAATCAGTTGAAATAAAACC
>WGCX01000312.1 GCA_015493575.1 Desulfobacteraceae bacterium
AATATAAATCATTTCGTGCTAAGGTATTTCAATTTCTCAACCATATTGATGAACATACCAATGAACTGAAAACTTTAATGGTGGAAAAATTTGAAATTGTAAAAACAACAGCATAAACTATGCCAATAAAAACCAAAGTTGGAGTACTATAAATCAACTTGAATTAAATTTTTAATTTTACTTAAATCAGCTTTATGGAGGAATGAATGATTCGCTTTAAATTTGTATTTGCAATATGTATTTCCCTTTTTATTGTTTGTTCAAATGCCCAGTCTTTTGCAGGAACAAAAAACAGTGACAAAAAAAAGAAGGCCCCTGCCATAACGGACCAGAACCAGAAAATAAGTTATTCTCTCGGTTATAATATTGGCAAAAATCTGCAGAAAGACTTTAAAATTGATATGGATACTTTTTTTAAAGGATTTAAAGACAGTCATACCAGAAAAATGCTGCTGACAGAAGAAGAGATGAAGCAAAGCATCATGTTGTTTAAGCAGCAGGTCAGAGAAAAACAGATAAAAAAAATCAAATCACTTGCAGAAAAAAACAAGGCTGAAGGTGCTGCATTCCTGAAAAAGAACAAAACCAGAAAAGGAGTAATAACCCTTAAAAGCGGGCTCCAGTATAAAATTATTAAAAAAGGAACCGGTGCTTCTCCTCTTCCCACAAGTACCGTAAAATGCAATTACAGGGGAACCACCATAGATGGAAAGGAATTTGATTCTTCATATAAAAGAGGAAAACCTGCGGAATTTAAGGTAAACGGTGTGATAAAAGGCTGGACAGAAGCGCTGCAGCTTATGAAAGTAGGTTCAGAATGGAAATTATTTGTGCCTTCAAAACTTGCCTATGGCGACAACGGTGCAGGCAGAGTAATTGAACCCGGGAAAACATTGATTTTTGATGTAGAACTCTTAGGAATTAAATAAATATTTTGTAAGCGTTTACAAGGCACTGCATCTGCTGCACCCTGTAAACGCTTACAATCCACAATAAGCCCCGCCTCATGGCGTTCATAACAGGATTAGACAAATTATGCTTGTACTTGGATTACAGGGAAGCCCGAGGAAAAAGGGAAATACAATACACATGCTTTCTCTTTTTCTCAAGCAGGCTGAAAAAAGAGGTTTTGAAACAAAAACCATTGATGCCCTTAAAATAAACTGCAATCCATGTATCGGCTGCGGAAACTGTGAAAGAACAGGTTTCTGCGTTTTTAAAGATGCCATGGCCGAAGAAGTTTTTCCTCTTTTCAGAAAAGCAGACATAATTGTCATGTCAACCCCGGTATATTTCTATGCGGTTTCAAGCCAGATCAAGTCCATGATTGACAGGACGCAAACCCTGTGGTCAAGACTGTACATGTTTAATCTTAAAGATCCGGGAAACAGATTCAGAAAAGGTGTTCTATTGTCAGCAGGTGCAACAAAGGGGAAAAACCTTTTTGACGGTATCAGGCTGACTGCAAAATATTTTTTTGACGCTGCAGGAGCTGATTTTTCAGATGAGCTATGCTATAAAATGCTTGATAAATCAGGGACAATCAAAGATGTCCCAACCCTTGAACAGGATATGACAGATCTTTGCACCAGGGTTTTTTCCCCCTTTGAAAACAGGAAAAAAATACTTTTTGCCTGCAGGGAAAATGCAGGCAGAAGCCAGATGGCAGCAGCCTTTGCGAGAAGCTTTGCAGGAGACAGAGTTGATGTTATAAGCGGGGGAAGTACGCCCATGGAAAAAGTAAATGAAACGGCCACGGAGGCCATGGCGGAAAAGGGCATTGATATCGCTTTTAACAAGCCGTGCTCAATTGACGATGCCATTGGGAACAATCCACCTGATATCATTGTCACAATGGGATGCAAGGAAGAATGTCCCTTTATTCCGGGCTGCAAAAAAATTGACTGGGATCTGCCCGACCCCGCCGGACAGCCATTGTCGACGGTGAGGCAGATTCGCGATGCAATAGAAAAAAAAGTAGCAGAGCTTGTTGAAAAAGATTTTTAACAAGGCTTTGGGTTTATAATAAGATTTGAATTAAAATATCCCGGATCATCGGTCACCTCTTTTCCGATCCATCCGGGATATTCAAAAGCCCTGTCCCTGTCATCAAGTTCGATTTCCGCAAGAACCAGCCCTTTATTCTGTCCTGAAAACTCGTCAATAACCCATTCAAAGCCTTTAAACCAGACGGTATAACGTATCTTTTCAATCAAAGGTTTTTTGCAGAGCTTTTCCAGCATCTCTTCTGCATCTTTTACAGGTATCCGGTACTCAAATTCCAGTCTTGAGGCATTAATTGTCGTTCCCTTCACCGTAATATAACCTGTTTTTCCTGCAATTCTCACCCTTACAACCGATTCAACGGCATTTTTAATATATCCCTGCTTTAAAGAAATTCCTTTAATGCCAGGAACCCTCCAGAGATTATTTTTCACAAGAAATTTTCTTTCCGTTTCAATTGCCATGGAATAAAAACCTGTAATTTGTAAAACTTAAATTTTTCTTTCTTTTCTTTCTTTTCTCATTTTTCTATTTTTTCCATTGTCTTTTCTTTTTATTATTCTGTCTTACAGGATCGCATTTTGTTGTAATTGAGTTGTGGCCGAGGAGGAGTTCAACCTCCCTGAAAAGCTTTGCATCGGGACAAAGTCTGTAATCCTTTGAACAATTAATAACTGCAGAGGAGGAGTCCGGCAGAACAATGGAAAGATATGAAGAGCAACTACCGGGGTATTTTACAATGATATGCTTTAATTTTTCCAGTACATCTTCACTATAATTTAAAGCAGATAAACTTATGATAATACTTGCAGTCCATTCCTTTTCCGCCTGATCCATTGGAACAATTCTGTTTGCAAGAATTTTAATGGAATTTTCCCTTTTCTGAACCTCTCCTTCCACAATCACCGGTTCTTCATCTGCTATTATCTGATGGGTATCGGCGTAAACATTCGGAAAAACAACAACTTCAACACTGTCAAGCCTGTCTTCAAGTACTGCAAACGCCATCATATCGCCTTTTTTTGTCTTAAGCACTTTGACAGCTCTTATGGTGCCGCCCATTCTTATTATCTGCTTTTCAGGAGTATTGTTTATGTTCACAGAATTTACACTTGCGTATTCAGCCATTGTTTTTTCATATTTATCCAAAGGGTGGCCTGAGATATAAAACCCAAGTGTCTCCTTTTCCATTGCCAGAAGATCATTTTCTTCCCATTCTTCAATATCAGGCATTTCAGGCAGAGTCACAGGAATGGGACTTCCCCCTTCCGTATCTGCAAAAAGGTCCATCTGACGATCTGCTTTTTCCCTTTGTATTCTGTTTCCATGATCAATGGCCTCTTCAAGACATGCCATCATCTGGCTGCGTTTTTTGCCGCTTGAATCAAATGCCCCGCATTTTATCAGGGCTTCAACAACCCTTTTATTGGCCTTGCTCAAGTTCACCCTTTCGCAGAAGTCAAATATGGAATGAAATTTCCCGTCTTTTTCCCTTGCCGCAACAATGCTTTCAATTGCGCCAGCGCCAACATTTTTTACGGCGGCAAGTCCGAATCTTATGGCGGAGTCTGTTACTGAAAACACAGCATCGCTTTCATTGACTTCAGGTGGAAGGACTTTAATATCGTGGCTTTTGCACTGGTCCATATATTTCACCACATTATCCGTGTTGTTCATCTCACTTGTCATTAATGCAGCCATATATTCAAGGGGATAATGGGCTTTAAGATAGGCTGTCTGGTAGCAGATCAGTGCATAGGCTGCACTGTGGGATTTATTGAAACCGTAGCCGCCGAATTTTTCCATAAGATCAAACAGCTGCTCAGCCTTTTTTTCTGAGAGGTGATTTTCCTTTGCACCTTTTAAAAACAATGCCCTGTGCTCGGCCATCATGGCCTTGATCTTTTTACCCATGGCCTTTCTCAGGCCGTCGGCATCGGCCATGGAATAATTTGCAAGAACCCCTGCAATTTTCATCACCTGTTCCTGGTAGAGGATTACACCATAGGTTTCCTTTAAAATAGGCTCCAATTCAGGAAAAAGGTACTCCACTTTTTCACGGCCGTGTTTTCTTTCAACATAGGTGTCTGCCATTCCGCTGTCTAAGGGGCCTGGACGATACAGGGCCACTAGGGCCACAATATCACTGAACTTTGTTGGCTGGAGACGTGAAATCAGCCCCCTCATCCCCGAACTTTCAAGCTGAAAAACACCTAAAGTGTCGGCATTGCAGAGAAGATCAAAGGTTGCTTCATCTTCCATATCAATATTTAAAAGATCCGGAACAGGTTTTGACTGTTTTTTTAAAAGTTCAAGTGTGTTCTTTATAACGGTAAGGTTCCGCAGCCCTAAAAAATCAAACTTCACAAGCCCTATTTTTTCAACATAGGTCATGTTGAACTGGGTGATCACCTCTCCCTCTTTTCCTTTGTAAAGGGGCAGGTACTCAACAAGGGGTTTGTCTGAAATCACAACGCCTGCAGCATGGGTTGAAGCGTGCCTTGGAAGGCCCTCAAGCACAAGGGAAATATCAATCAGATCTTTTTTAAGGGGATCTGATTCTGTTTTCTCTAATATTGCAGGTACTTCCTTCAGCGCTTCGGTGAGATTTTTTACACCTTCGGGAATCATTTTTGCGATTTCATCAACTTCAGCAAGCGGGATATCAAGGGCCCTGCCAACATCCCGGATAACTGCCCTTGCCTTTAATTTTCCAAAGGTGATGATCTGGCATACATATTCACCGCCCCCGTATTTATCCACCACATACTTGTATACCTGTTCCCTGCCTTCAATGCAGAAATCAACATCAATATCAGGCATGCTGATACGTGACGGATTTAAAAACCGTTCAAAAATAAGCCCGTGTTCTATTGGGTCAAGGGCTGTAATTCCCATTGAATAGGCAACCATGCTGCCTGCAGCAGAACCCCTTCCGGGCCCCACCGGAATATTGTTTTCCTTTGAAAACCGTATGAAATCCGCCACAATGAGAAAATAACCCGGAAAACCCATTTTTAAAATCACACCGATTTCATATTCAAGTCGGTCTCTGTACGGTTTTTCATCAAATTGGGCACTATTTTTCTGCCTTATCTCTTTAAGCCTTTTCTCAAACCCCTCTTTGACCTGACGTAAAAATATTTCATCAACACTTTCGTCTTTTCCCGTACTCTGATCCGTACCCGTTGTAAACCTTGGGAAATGATAGGATTTATCATCAAATTCCACATTGCATCTTGCAGCAATTTTACATGTGTTTTCAATGGCTTCCGGAAAATCGGAAAAATCATTTATCATCTCTTCAGGGGATTTTAAATAAAGTTCGTCCGAATCAAATTTAAATCTTTTGGGGTCATTAAGGGTCTTACCGGTCTGAACGCATAAAAGTGCCTCGTGGGCTGCGGAATCTTTTTTGGAAAGGTAATGACAGTCATTGGTTGCAACAAGGGGAATGGAAAGCCTTTTACTCATATCAACAAGACCTGTGTTAACCCTGTCCTGAAGTTTTAATCCATTATGCTGGAGTTCAAGGAAAAAATTATCCTCGCCAAATGTTTTAAGATAAAATTGTGCTGTATCATCGGCATCATCATACTTTTCCTGAATAATATACTGGGAAATTTCTCCTTTCAGGCACGCACTTAATGCGATTAGTCCTTCACTGTATTCCCTGAGCAGCTGCCTGTCGATTCTTGGTTTATAGTAAAACCCCTTTAACTGGGCAATGGAGGCAAGCCTGCATAAATTGGAATACCCCTGCCTGTTTTTTGCAAGGAGCACAACATGCCTCAGTCCTTTTTTATCCTCCACTGTTTTATCTGCAATTGTTCTCGGCGCAACATACATTTCACATCCGATAATGGGGTTAATGGATGCTTTTCTTGCTTTTTCATTGAACTCGGCAATTCCGAACATTGTGCCATGGTCAGTTACTGCAATACTGTCCATGCCAAACTGCCCTGCTTTCTCAAGAAGGGAATCTATGCGGATTGCTCCGTCAAGCAGGGAATATTCCGTATGAACATGGAGATGATAAAATTTTGAAGAGGCACTGGTCATTTTTATAAGCTTACCTTGAAGCAAAAAAGGGTTTGAATTTCAAAAAAAAACAATAAAGTAGAAATAATTGCGCAAAAAATTTATTTCATGTTGTCAACACTGTAATTCGGTGCTTCCTTTGTTATGATAACATCATGAACATGGCTTTCCCTGAGACCTGCAGCAGTAATTCTGACAAATTTTGCCTTTTTCCTTAACTCTTCAATGTTTACAGCCCCGAGATACCCCATGCCGGCCTTGATACCACCGAGCATCTGAACAATATTTTCCCCCACAGTTCCCCGATATGGAATCCTTCCGACTATGCCTTCCGGAACAAGGGTCTCATCTGCAGGACTGTCCTTTTGATAATACCTGTCACTGCTGCCTTTTTTCATCGCCTCAACCGATCCCATTCCCCGGTAGGCTTTATAGCTTCTGCCCTGATAAATTACAATCTCTCCGGGACTTTCCTTTGTTCCGGCAAGAAGACTGCCAAGCATGACACAATGCGCTCCTGCACCAAGGGCTTTTGTTATATCTCCTGAAAATTTGATTCCTCCGTCTGCAATCAATGGAACTCCTGTTTCTTCGGAAACTTTTCTGCAGTTTAAAACAGCTGTCAACTGTGGAACGCCAACACCTGCAACGATCCTTGTTGTGCAGATTGACCCCGGGCCTATTCCGATTTTAACCGCATCAACCCCGGCATCAATCAACGCTTTAGCCCCCTTTGCAGTGGCGACATTTCCGGCAATGATCTGGCAGTCAGGAAATGCATTTTTAATTTTCATTATCGCATTTATAACATTTTGTGAATGACCGTGGGAAGTATCAATTACAATGGCATCAGCACCTGCTTTAAGCAGGGCTTCTGTTCTTTTCATCATGTCAGAGCCAACTCCTATTGCAGCTCCTGCCCGAAGTCTTCCCATGGAATCCTTACATGCATTGGGATATTTTTTAATTTTTTCAATATCCTTTATTGTAATAAGTCCTGTGAGTTTTTTATCTTTATCAACAACAAGAAGTTTTTCAATCCTGTGCTGGTGGAGTATCTCCTTGGATTCCTCAAGGGAGCACCCATCGTGTACAGTAACAAGATTCTCCTTTGTCATAACATCACTTGTCGGTTTTTCAAGATTTGTCTCAAACCGCAGATCCCTGTTGGTCACAATACCCACAAGTTTATCACCATCTGTCACAGGTATACCGGAAATCCTGTATTTTGCCATAATCTTAAGTACATCTGCAATGGATGTATCAGGATCAACGGTAATTGGATCAACTATCATTCCACTTTCAGATTTTTTTACCCTGTCAACTTCAACGGCCTGTTCTTCAATACTTAAATTTCTGTGAATAAAGCCCATGCCTCCGGCCCTTGCCATGCTTATGGCAGTGTGAGCTTCGGTCACGGTATCCATTGCAGCACTTATAATGGGAATATTCAGATCAATTTCCTTTGTAAGCCTTGTACCCGTTTCAACCTGATCAGGTAATACAGCAGAATACTCAGGCACAAGCAGCACATCATCAAAGGATAATCCATCCTCTGAAATCATATTTGACATATCATTCTCCTTTTTATAAGAAAGAGCTCTATTTTAAAAAGTAACAAATACTCTTTCTATGTTCGTTGAGAGGCTCTGTAACGCTGTTCAGATCTGCCTCATGGCAGTTAATTAAAATAATCCCTGCAAAAAATATGAAAACCTTCTTTTTTTAAAACACTCACTGCAGAACAGGGAATGAATTTCATACTTTTTATTAATATCTAAGTTTTTTTCTAACATATTGGGAGCAAGTCCAAATCATAATGCAGCCGTTATAAACTTTTTTTAATATCAAACTTGCCTTGTCAAAGCAATATTTTTATTGCTGGATTGGAACCGTGTAAAAATAAAGAAGAAGATTATTCACCGTACATATCAGTTATGAGTTTACGCAATTGAGCAGCTTTGATTTTTGATAATCTATCAAGTTTGTTTTTTAATCTTTTTTTGCTGATAGTGCGTATTTGGTCAACAGCTACTTCAGCATTCTTATTCGCACATTTAATCTGAAGCCGGGCTCTCCACTGTGGATGCAACTTTGACGTCAAGGGGCATATGACAACGGTTTTTAGATATTGATTCATTTCATCCTGGCTAATAATAACAACTGGACGTACTTTCTTTATCTCACTTCCTATCGTGGGGTTGAGGTCAGCAAAATATATTTCGTACCTTTTAATATTCAAAGTCTTCATCTTCCAATCCATCAAGAAGAGTTGTGTCAAAATCGTTCCAATGCTCCTTTTCATCCGCCATGGCTTTATACGTATCTTCCCAGGAAAGCTTGCAGTCTTCTTTTTTACGAAGAAGCAATCCTCTTTCTGTTTCTTCGAGTAAAAGAGAATTTTTAAGGCCATATTTTTGAAGGAGTGGTTTGGGTATGCGAATTCCTTTAGAATTTCCAATAGGGACTAACTTGACATCCCTTGCTCGAAATTGTTTTTCCATGGATATTATCCTTATTTTTCATTAAAATTTTTATGTAATTATTGTAATTACATTGATATATAAAGTCAAGTTTGAAATTAACATATCAACAACTCAACTTCCCGACTTGATTTTTATTATAATACCAGGTTTGACTGATTGACATCATTCGAAATTTTAACGAGACTCACTATCTATGATATATATTATTTAACCAAAAACAAACAAATCAAAGATAGGAGACTCGTTAAAATGAACAGTACCCTGAAATGAACAATACCCTGATAGAAGAACAAAATTAAATCAAAAAGCCTGGAGTGTCTGGTGATTATTTTCAACTTGGCATTCACTGGCAATTTTTTTTTGAAGGTGTGGTACGTGTAGAGAGTCACTATAATATCCAAAGGAAACAGCAAAACTGGGCTCTGCCACCCTCTTTTTCCGGAAACCACCAGCCGTGTTCCGCCATAACAGCCTTCGGGTTGAAAAGCTATCCGGACAACTGCAGGGAAAATGTTCCATACGTGTAAATAAGCAATGGCGTATAATTTTATTTTTGCTTTTTGTAACCATTGGTGTTACAGTATAATTATGCTTAATAATTTTCGGGATAATTGGTTGCGGACGTTTTTCGTAGAGGACATTCAGTCCAGGAAGATACCCGCTATCATTCGTTCAAGATTATTTAGAAAATTACAGTTAATGGATGACGCAACGTGCAAAGCTGATTTAAAAAGTCCACCCGGTAATCATTTTGAAAAATTATCCGGACAACTGCAGGGAAAATGTTCCATACGTGTAAATAAGCAATGGCGTATAATTTTTATTTGGGATGATGAACGGGGAGAGGCGAATGAAATTTACCTTGACAATCATAAATATAAATGAGGTTTAAAATGATTTTAACAAAACGTCAACCCGTCAGCGTTGGTGAAATGATCGTTGAGGAATTTATGGTACCATTGGGGATTACCCAGGGACAACTGGCTTCAGCAATGGGTGTGAGTCGAAGGACAGTTAATGAACTCTGTAATGGTAAAAGGTCAATCACCGTTGACACAGCATTAATGTTGGCAAAAGCATTTGACAATACTCCAAATTTCTGGCTCAATCTGCAACAGCGAAATGATTTATGGACGGCGTTGCATTCTCCGGTGCGAATGGCAAAAATTGAACAGGTTCGGCCAATCCGTGGAGCAGTTGCTTAATTTTTTTTCGTTATCAGTGCCTTACCACCGGATTTCTGTCATAAAAGACAGGATATTAATGAGTAAGGTACTGATGAATCCAACGATTTAATGGGTGAGGATTCTGCTGATAAAATTTGCAGCTCTGTCGGTTTGAGGATGATCAAAAAATGCAGTGGGCTCACCCTCCTCAATTATCCGGCCCTCGTCCATAAACACAACCCTTTCTGCCACCTGCCTTGCAAATCCCATCTCATGGGTTACAACGCACATGGTCATCCCTTCAGAGGCAAGTTTTGTCATCACATCCAGAACTTCACCTATCATTTCAGGATCAAGGGCACTTGTGGGTTCGTCAAACAGCATGATTTCAGGAGACATTGCAAGCCCCCTTGCGATGGCTACCCTCTGCTGCTGTCCTCCTGAAAGCTGGGACGGATGGGATTTGTATTTATCACCAAGCCCAACCCGTTCAAGTTTTTCCATGCCGATTTTCTCGGCTTCCGCCTTTTTGACTTTTTTCACCTTCATCGGTGCGAGAGTTACGTTTTCCAGGGCTGTCATATGGGGATAAAGGTGAAACTGCTGAAACACAAATCCGATTTCAGCTCTCAGCTTAGTCAGATTGACAGACCTGTCATGGATATTGACCCCGTTCACCATGATCTCTCCTTCCTGGATTTTCTCAAGGCGGTTAATGCATCTTATAAGAGTGGATTTTCCTGAACCGCTGGGACCGCAGACAACAACAACTTCACCCGATGCTACATGGAGATTAATATCCTGTAATACATGGAGTTTTCCAAAC
>WGCX01000313.1 GCA_015493575.1 Desulfobacteraceae bacterium
AATCATGGATGATTTGCGAGGCTCGAAGAGATGCGAATGCATACATGAGTGAAGGGTAATACCTTTTCCCGGCGGCCGGATCGAAGCGAGTTTCATATAACGGCCATGAGGCCGGGCTGGTGACTCTTAAACGGCCTCTCAACAAATATTGAAACTCTTATTTTTAAAGAAATTTAACGAGAGTTTCTTATAAAAAGAAAGAGCTCATTTTTGACAAAGTAACTGATACTCTTTTTATGTTTGTCAAATTATGGTTTTTGAGGCACAGAAGCGCAGTTCAACTTTGCCTCATGGTGTTTATATCTAATTTATGAGGGGTTGCAGCAAAAAATGATTAATATATTTCGAAAAATATTCTGTTTTGTCACGTTTTTTATGATATTTATAGTATTAGGTAATCCTTTTAATGGTTTTTGTTCCGATTATACCTATATTAATATCAGTAACCCCCTTTTAAGGAAGATTCCCATTGCAGTACCGGATTTTAAAAGTTTATCAGGCAATTTAAAGGAAATTCGTTATGGTAAAGATGCGTTAGATATTTTGATTAATGATCTTGATTTTACAGGATATCTTCAGACCATGGATAAAAAGTCATTTCTGCAGGATCCTTCGAAAACCGGAATTTCCGGTGCGGAAATTAATTTTAAAGACTGGACATCCATAGGAGCTGAACTGCTTGTAACAGGCGGGATCCTTGTCAGTGACAGTATTGTCACCCTGAAATTGAGACTTTTTGATCCTTTTAAAGGCAGCCTGCTGGTTGGGAAAGTATACACCGGCCATATATCGGATATCAGGAAAATGGTGCATCGTTTTTCAAGTGAAATATCATATAAGCTTACAGGTAAAAAGGGTGTATTCTCCAGTAAAATAGCCTTTGTTTCCAAATTTAAAAACCATAAGGAAATTTTTGTCTGCGATTTCGATGGTTATAATCCGGTACAGATAACCCATTTGAACAGCATTACACTTTCACCTTCATGGTCTTCTGACGGCAAGTACCTTGCATATACTTCCTTTGCCAGGGGGAGACCGGATATCTATATAAAAAATTTAAAAGAAGAACGTGGCGTTGTTGTGGCATTTAAGGGTATAAATATTACCCCTGACTGGGTTCCCGGCAAGTTTGCATTTGCAGCCTGTTTAAGTTTTTCAGGTGATCAGGAAATTTATTTGTTGACCGGGAAGGGGAAAATTATTAAGAGACTAACTAAAAGCTGGGGAATTGACGTTTCTCCTGCTTTTTCACCCGATGGAAAGAAAATGGCGTTTGTTTCCAAGAGATCAGGTACGCCGCAGATTTATATTAAGGATCTTTCCACAGGTAATATAACAAGACTCACATTTCAGGGACGTTATAATACGTCTCCGGCATGGTCTCCTTCCGGAGATAAAATTGCTTATGTAGGAGTTGTAAAGGATGTTATTAATATTTATACCATAGGAATTGATGGCAGTGAGTCCGTTCAGTTGACTTCAGGCACAGGGGATAATGAAGACCCCACATGGTCACCGGATGGAAATCTTATAGCTTTTACGTCCAATCGGGAAGGTGTTTCACGTATTTATGTTATGACTGCCATGGGAAACGATCAGAGGCGTCTTTTAAAAATTAAAGGAGCCCAGAGTGAACCTGACTGGTCTTCAGGTCAAGGCAGTTGATGGAGAACAAATAAATTTAATTGATTTAAGGAGGAAAGATGAGAAAAAGATTATTTTTAAATCTGGTAATGGTGGTTATCGTGGCAGGACTTTTTTTCACGGTTTCATGTGCAAAAAAAGCGGTTGTTTCAAATCCTGCTCAAACCCCGGCTCAAAAAGTACAGCCCGTAGTTAATAATAATGGCATGAGTGCTGAAGAAATAGCCAGGCAGAAAGCTGCCAATGAAGCACGGATTAAAGAACAGGAATTAAAAGAGGCTGCAGCAAGGAAAAAAGCTGCCGCCATGGGAAGATTTGTTAATCAGGATATCCATTTTGCCTTTGACAGTGCCCAGTTGACTCCAATGTCCCAGATGCTTTTAAAGGAAAAAGCTCAATGGCTTGAGGATAACATGTCTGTGGATGTCCGTATAGAAGGAAACTGCGATGAGCGCGGCACAACTGAGTACAACCTGGCCCTTGGAGAAAGACGTGCCATGTCAGTTAAGAATTATCTTGTTGATCTTGGCATTTCGGGCTCACGCCTGACGACCATAAGTTATGGTGAAGAAAAACCCCTTGATCCGGCACATAATGAAGCAGCATGGGCCAAAAACAGGCGTGTACATTTTACGATTCAATAATAATAGCCTCGTAAAAAGTCGAAAATAGCAAACTCACGATTGATAATTTTTGTATATTACAGCTGAAAAAACAGGAAAATATGACTTTTTATGAGTTCATCAATAACCGCAATGAGGCGGATCTGGATTCTCTCAGACTGCCTCACAACAAATATGGTCGTTAGTGCCTTAGTGCGGGATGGTAAATTACGTAAATTATCGGCCATGGGTGTTTTCGGGTATGTTTCCTGTGCTGGATTTATGTTTAATTGTTTTAGAGGGCTATCGTTATGGTCAGGATTGTTTTTTTAAGTTTGTGTGTTTCCATTATGGTTTTTATGTTGGGTTGCGCAGATCCTCAGGATATAGGTGTTCTTGACAGCAGGATTTCAGTCCTTGAACAGGATAATGTGCAGCATCTTGATAAGGAAAAGAAATATGGTATTAAGCTGGATAATATTGCCAAAACTTATGAAGAAAAACTCATACAGAACGATAAGGCTTCCAGGGCAAGGTACGCTGAACTTAAGGCTGATATCGATATCCTGAAAGAGAAAATACGTCTTCTATCGGGTAAAATTGATGTAGTTGAGCATAATTTTTTGCAGAATGGTAAACTTACTGCCGGGGAAAAGGAAAAAAATCTGCAGCGTCTCGATAATGCTGTTTCCCAGAATTTTCAGCGGATAATACAGCTTGAACAGTACATAGGTTTTGAACCTTCACAATCCATAAAAAATGAAAACAAAACAGAAGGCCAGACCCAGGCTGTGGTAAAATCCGAGCAGGGACTTTATCAACAGGCAAAGCAACTTCTTGATATGGGACAGACGGATCAGGCAAGAATTAAATTTGAAGAATTTATTAAGCTTTACCCGGGTTCGGTGAATGCCGATAACGCCAGGTTCTGGATAGCTGACAGTTATTACAGGGATAAATGGTATGAAAAAGCTATCCTTGAATATCAAAAGGTCATTGAGAAATATCCAAAGGGAAACAAGGTGCCTGCAGCTCTTTTAAAACAGGGATTTGCATTTTCCAAGCTCGGTGAAAAGGCCAATGCCAGACTTTTGCTTAAGGAACTTATTAAAAAATATCCGTCCTCCCATGAAGCTAAGATCGCAAAGGATAAACTTAAGGTGCTTAAATAGTGATCGAACTGAAATTGCATCTGATATCTGAGATTGTTCATATGTGCAATAAAAATTTAATATGGTTAAAATAGCTGGAATAGATCCCGGTCTTGCAGGTACCGGGGTGGGTGTGATTCATGGTGATGGGGTCAACGTTTCAGGTTATTCTTTCGGAAGTATTAAAACGGAAAAAAAAGATCCCATTGGTTTAAGACTTGATATTATTTATTGTAAAATTACAGATTTTTTAAAGGATCAGTCTCCTGATCTTGTTGTCATAGAAGATATTTTTTCCCTTGTAAAATACCCTGGTTCAGGCATAAGCCTTGCAAAGGTTTCAGGTGTTCTCATCCTTGCTGCATTTAAGACAGGAATAGATATTGAGGAGATAGCTGTCAGGGAGGTAAAAAAGATTATTTCAGGTTCAGGAAGTGCTGATAAATATCAGGTTGAGGAATCTGTGAGAACAATTCTCGGCCATGATAAACCCATAAGACCGTTCCACGCTTCAGACGCATTAGCCCTTGCTTTGTGCGGATATTATCGTTTTGGCAGGAAACTATGATTGGATATCTTGAAGGCAGAATAATAAAATCCGGTGATGATGGTATTATTCTCGTTGCAGGAAGTGTCGGGTATGAGGTCATTCTTCCTGCCGTTGTTTTTGAAACAATCAAAAACAGGGGCCATGAAGATCAGGTCTGCCTGTATATTTATTTTCATCAGACGGAAAGACAGCCAAAACCTGTTCTGATCGGTTTTAATACCGAAAAGGAAAAAGATTTTTTTCAGCTGTTTATTTCAGTCTCTGCAATAGGCCCCCTTAAAGCTGTCAAAGCCATGGAAAAACCAGTGTCTGATATTGCAATGGCAATTGAAGAAAAAGATGTGGCTTTTCTTTCAAGCCTTAAAGGGATAGGCAAGAGAACTGCACAGAAAATTATTGCTTCACTGCATGGTAAAGCAGGAGACTTTGTCATTGCAAAAGATGTGAAACCGCAAGGATTACCGGGCAGTGAAACCGGAACAATTTCCGTTTCTTTGAGGGAAATTGCAGATCAGGTGACAGATGTCCTTGTGGAACAGCTTGGTTATAATGCTGCCGCTGCAGGCAGGATGGTGGCAGAAGCCCTTGAGAGAAATGATTCCATTAAAACACCTGAAGAACTTTTTGATGAGATATATCAAGGGGATGATAATCGATGACAGATGGT
>WGCX01000314.1 GCA_015493575.1 Desulfobacteraceae bacterium
AAACAAAAAAACAAATCATTCTATAGGGTTACACCAACCGGTTGGAAATGGCTCTGGGCATCAATTACCTCAAAGCACTATTTCAGAAACCATGTAATTTCAGCTGATTTCAAAACAGGCACTCAAAATCTTCCAACACAACCATACATTTTGGAAGAGGGCCCGGGTCTAATCAATCAGGGGTTAAGCCAGATTACACAATGTCTATCAGTGAATATGTGAACTTAAAAAACGTAAATTTTTCTAACGTTTTTTTGAAATAAAGCTTATAAATGATGGGTAATATGAATAACAGATTAAAAGATGCGGAACTTATAATTAAATCCCGGAAGCCCGTTGGCAAAACCGATGCAATAAATGAAATCCACAGGGCAGGCTGGGTGATGTCAAGACCTGATCATATCATTGAAAACGGATATGTAAAAATTGAAAACGGAATGATTACCGGGTTGGGACATTTTTCTTATTCCTATGATTCAAAATTCACTATTATTGACCATGGTGACGGCGTTCTCATGCCCGGGCTTTTTAATGCACATCTTCATCTTGAATTGAGTGCTTTAAAGGGAAAAATCCCATTTAAAGATGGATTTAGGTCATGGGTAAGACAATTATTAAATCAAAGGGAAAATACTGGAGAAAAAATATTAAGGGAAAAGGCTGAAGAAGCTTTAAAAAAGATGATGGATTCAGGTACCCTGTTTGGAGCGGAAATATCCACCCTTGGTATAACAGAAGATATTGTTAAAAATTCTTTCTTAAAGGGAATCTGGTTTAAGGAGTTGCTTGGATCTGCGGATTCAATTAATTTTTCTTTACTTGAGAATTTTTTAAGTTCCAGTGAATCAGGTGATTCGGAAACCCTTTCAGCTTCAAATCAAGAGGATGTATCAGAGGATGTATCAAAGGATTTTTATCTGTCCATTGCAGGCCATGCTCCCCATACCTCTTCTCCTTTACTCCTAAAAAAAATTAAAAAGATCCTTACATTAAAAAAACAAGTATTTTCAATACATTGTGCGGAATCCAATGATGAATCTGAATTTTTAAAACAGGCAAAAGGGCCATGGGCCGATTTTTTAAAGGAGAGGAATATAGATTTTTCTTCATGGCCCATACCTGCTGCAAGCCCGGTTGAATACCTTTTCAAACTTGGTCTGCTTGATTCTTTGACAATACTTGTCCATCTTTTAAACATGAATGAAAAAGATTTTGAAATCATTTCAGATTCAGGGGTAAAGCCTGTTTTGTGTCCAAGGAGCAATATGAATCTCCATGGAAAACTGCCCGATATACCGAAATTTTTAAAAATGTGTTTAAAACCAGCCCTTGGAACAGACAGCCCTGCAAGCTGTGATTCCCTGAGTATATTTGATGAAATGGCATTTGTGGCAGAACATTTTCCAAATATTGCACCGGGTGACATCATAGAAATGGCAACCATCAACGGTGCTTATGCTCTTGGAATGGAGAAAATTGCAGGAAGCCTTGAAAAGGGCAAAATAGCCGATTTTATTTATCTTCCCATAAAAGCGCTTAATAAAGATGAGCTGCTTGAAAAAATCAGTACATATTCGGACAGCACTACATCTTAGCCCATTCTTTTTGGCCTTCACAATAGCATTCCAATGCTTTTGTAGTTCCAAATAGACGAATATGAAGCGCTGCCCAAAAATTTTTATATGAAACTCCTTTAAAGTACCTTAAATTATTAGAGTTTCAATATTTGTTGAGAGGCAGTCTGAGAATCACCAGATCGGCCTCATGGCCGTTATAAGAAAGAGCTCATTTTTGACAAAGCAACTGATGCCCTTTTTATGATTATTGTGAGGCAAAGTAGCGCAGTTCAGCGCAGTGAGTTTTTAATTCAAGAAAGAGAGAATTATCCTTAACAAGCAAATAAAGGGTTAATATCCGGAGTAATTAAGCCTGCTTTTTCCCCTTTTTCAAAAAAGATTTTGATGGCTTTTTCTCCCTGCTCTCCGATATCTCGTGAAAAATCATTGACATAAAGCCTTATATGCTCATTAATTACCCTGTCATCAAGTTCTTTTGCATGCATTTTAATATATTGTTTACCTGCAGAAGGGTGATTAAAAGCATAATCTATGCTTTCTTTTATCAGGGTTTGTATTTTTAGAGCTTTCTGCATTTTCATGTCACGTTTAACGGCAATGCACCCTAACGGGATTGGAAGCAAAGTTTTTTCTTCCCACCATTTTCCAAGATCTGCAAGGCATTCAAGTCCCATTTGAGTATAAACAAATCTTCCTTCATGAATAATCACACCGAAATCGGTTTTTTCCGCCTTTACAGACGGCATGATTTTTTCAAAGCCCATGGGGATTATTTCAGGGCTAAGTCCCGGATAAAGATCATCAAGGAATAACCTGAATAGAAGATATGCAGTTGTTCCAAGGCCAGGTACGGCTATTTTCGGTTTTTTCATGTCATCTGGTTTTTTTTTGCCAGGAGATATTACAAGGGGGCCGCATCCCCTTCCAAGGGCTGCACCTGTTCTTAACAGTGCATATCTCTTTCTTAAATTTCCAAAGGCTGCAAAGGAAAGCTTTGTAATGTCAAAAATACTTTTTTCTGCATTCTGGTTAAGCGTTTCAACATCGGCAAGACTGATATTGAAATCAAGGCCACTGGTATTGATGAGTTTATGGGCAAGAGCATGAAATATAAATGTATCATTGGGACAACTCGAATAGGCCATGGACAGTATGTTGTGTTTATTCAAAACTATTTTTCCCGTTAAATTGCTGTCTTTACAATAAATTGAACGTAAAAGGAATTTAACGAGAGTTTCTTATAAACTGCCATGAGGCAGATATGAACTGCGTTACAATGCCTCTCAACGAACATAGAAAGAGCATCAGTTACTCTGTACAAAAGACGTTCTTTCATATTAAACAGTATCCTGCGACTTGTAACTTCTGCTTTCCGGATGATCCTTATTCTATGCATGCGACAATAGTTGAAATTTCTGAATAGTCTTTGGCAGTTTTAATGGCCTCTTTGATCCTTATCAACACATTAACGTCATTAATTTTTTTTATTTGATCCATGACTTCATTAATTTTATCCGGAAATTTCAAAGTCATACCCAGTTCGATTGCATCTGACAACCCTTCAAGTTTTCCTTCAAGTTTTCCTTCAAGTTTTCCTTCAAGTCTCCCTTCAAGTTTCCCTTCTTCATGAAGTTTTTCCGCAAGTGTCATAATATATTCCCCCGCTTTTTGAGAAATTGCCTGATCAGCAATTATTTTGATCGTTTCAGCAGATACGTTATCCATCGTATTGAACAGATATCTGAGCACAGTTTCAAAATACTGCAACCCGGTCTCTTTTTCAATTAAGTTCTTCATCAATATAAGAATATCAGGGAGTTTGTCCAATAAATTCGGATCAAATATATGCTTAAGTAGCAACAGTACAACCCTGGACATTACAGTTCCTTTAATCTCTTCATCAGTAAAACAAGTCAGATCATAAAGATTAAATTTAAAATCCGGTATGTATATGGCAAGTTTTTCCACAGGGCCTGAAAGCATAGATGAAAACCAGACGGCATTTTTGGGCCAGGGTCGTTTCCCATGGCAGATCAACAGGGGAATCACAATGGGAAGCACCTGCAGTTTATTCTGTTTATTTTTCTTATTCTGTTGCTTTTGCTGTTTAATAAAAAGGCGCCAGATTTTTATCATGTATTCTAACAATTGAAGATGGACATATTTGTCGTAATAGCTCTTATGCTCAAACAGCACATATACATATCCCGGCCTATCGGAAAGTCTCACCTTGTACAGCATATCGGAATAATAATCAGACAATTCTTTTTCTACAAAGCTGTCTTTACAGATTTCAAGGCTTGAAAGATCCATAAGCTGCAGTACTTCACCCGGCAAAATATTCTGTAAAAAACTACGTGTATTTTCCGGATCACTCCATGTTTCCCTAAAGAGTTTATCATGGGGATTGGATATATGGCTGTTCTGTTTTCCTTTATTCATGTTAAAATTGTACCCGCATTATTGGATGCAGTCAAGGGCTATCGAATAGGAATTTTGTGAAAACATCAGGTGCATAATCAAATTATTGTAGAGGCATTATTTACAATGCGGTTATACAGACAATATTGTTGACATTTCAAAGCTCAATACTTTATAGTAACTGAAAATGATGTTCATTGGATATAATCCAAAATTTTGCAGATCATAATACGGAGGTATTAAATGGCAGATAAACCTGTTTTAAAAATTGGTCACCTTAAGATCACAGATCATCTGATCCTTGGTGTTACCGATCTTAAATTGAAAAAAGGCATGGAAAAATTTGAACATTGCTCACTCCAGACTGTTCTTAAAAACGGGTGGAATGAGGTGGCCGATGCCCTGACTGTTAAATCCCTTGACGGGGCACTGATACTGGCACCTACTGCCATGGATCTTTTTAAATCAGGTGTGGGGTTGAAGCTTTTGCTTCTTGCCCATAAATCAGGGAGCATTCTTGTTAAAAATAAAAGGGCTAATATTGAAAAGATTGAGGATTTTGCAGGAAAGACGGTTCTTATCCCCTATCAATTGTCCATCCATAATATGCTTTTTCACAGGCTTTTAACGGAGAAAGGCTTAAAGCCCGGCAGGACAGTTGATCCTGATATTGATGTGGCACTTGAGGTTGTGGCACCCTTTCAGATGCCTGAGGCGATCCAATATGATGAAGATGGTGAGATAGGCGGGTTTATTGTTGCCGAACCCATAGGTTCCCAGGTGATTGATTCAGGTCTTGGCGAAGAATTTTATCTTTCAAAGGATCTCTGGCACGGCCATCCCTGCTGTGTTTTTGTCATGCGGGATGAAATTATTGAAAAGTACCCCGAGGCTGTCCAGGAGATCACAACAAGCTTTGTCCGTTCCGGCCTTGCAATTGACGGTCAGCCCGATTCCGCAGCGGCCATCGGGGCCATGTTTTTATCACAGAAAAAGGAAGTCATTAAAAAAGTTTTAACTGAACCTGTTGACAGAATCACAACGGGTGAGCTTTTTCCGTCTCTTGATGATTTTGACATGATTCAGAATTATATGATGAATGAGATGCATATCATGACAAGTCTCATTGATCTTGATAAATTTATTGATACACGGTTTGCTGAACAGGCAGGTGCAAAATAGAAAATATGACAGCAGCCATGAGGCAGATCCGTTGATTCTCAGACTGCCTCTTAACATAACATGAATCTCTTATTCTTAGGTAACTTAGCAGGAGTTTCATATAACGGCCATGAGGCCGAGCTGGACTACGTTCCAGCGTCTCACAACGAACATAAAAAGAGCATCAGTTACTCTGTCAAAATAGAGCTCTTTCTTATAAAAAAATAATCTTTAATTTTTCTGGGGGAAAAAATGAAATTAAATATTGGTCCAAAGGTTAATATTCTCATTGTGGCAGCGCTTCTGATTGTGGGAGGAGCTTCTGTTTTCCTTTCTGTGTCTGCGTTGAAAACAGAAGGGAAAAAAGCCATTAACGACTATAAAAATGCTATGATGGCTGAAAAAAAACAGAATGTAAAGAGTATCGTTGATTCTGTTTACACCATTGCAAAAGCAGGATTGGATGAATCAAGGGATGAAAATAAAATTCGCAAAGAATTCGGTGCAAGGGTTAAGTCGGCAATTAACCAAGCGTTTTCCGTAATTCAGTCATCCTATAACAATGAAGCCTTTGGTGACATGGCAGCCCGTAAAGCTGCTGCCATAGATCTTATTAAAAAAATGCGCTGGGGAAAGGATGGTAAAGGATATTTCTGGCTGCAGGACACGGATTCCAACATTATTATGCACCCCATAAAACCGTCACTTGACGGAAAAAGTCTGTCAAATGCAAAAGGTCCTGACGGAAAATATATTTTTAAGCTTTTTTCTGAAACGGCAAAGGAAAAAGGGGCAGGATTTGTGGATTATAAATGGCCGAAGCCGGGATCTGACAAACCTGTAAGCAAGATTTCCTATGTGAAGCTCTTTAAACCGTGGGGTTGGGTTATCGGAGGAGGTATTTATCTTGAATCAACGGAAAAAGAGTTGCAGAAAAAAACTTTAAAAATAATAAACTCCATTAGGTATGGTAAAGATCAGTCAGGGTATATGTTTATTTATAACTCAAAAGGAATCTGTGTTCTTCATGCTGCAAAGCCCTCATTAATCGGCAAAAATCTGTATGAATTTAAAGACAAAAAAGGCAATTACGTTATCCAGGATCTCATAAAAGCTGCGGACAGCAGCAGCGACGGCGGTTTTTTTCAGTATTTCTGGCCTAAGCCCGGATCGGATACCCCCATTGCAAAAATTTCCTTTGCAAGAAAACTTAAAGGATGGGATTGGAACATCGGGACCGGAAGTTACATTGATGATGTGGATACAATCGTTAAAAAAAAGACGGTGCAGATACAAAAGAGGATCTCTTCAGAAATTGTGAAAACGGTTCTGGTTATTCTCTGTATTTTTGTTCTTGCCCTTGTATCAGCCAATTTTATTGTTGGAAAAGGGGTTGTGGCTCCCTTAAGAAGGATGATCAATATGCTGAAGGATATTGCCGAGGGTGAAGGAGATCTCACAAAGCGGATTGAGGATAATTCAGGGGATGAAACCGAGGAACTTGCGGAGTGGTTTAACAAGTTCATTGATAATCTCCGGGAAATGATAAAACAGGTGAAATCGGATGCTGAAAAATTACAGGAATCTTCAATAAATTTTGCAGCAATATCAGAAGAGATGAACAATGGCGCGGAAGGAGTTGCAGGACGCGCCAATACCGTTGCCGCTGCATCGGAAGAAATGAGTGCAAATTTGAATTCCATGGCGGCTGCAATGGAACAGGCTGCAACCAATATCAACATGGTTGCTGCAGCATCGGATGAGATGTCGGGAACCATCGGTGAAATTGCAAAGAATACCGAACAGGCAAGGGCGATAACGGGCAATGCCGTTGAAAAAGTGGATAATGCCTCAAGCCAGGTCAATGATCTTGGCAATGCTGCAAAACAGATCGGTCAGGTGGTTGAATCCATCACAGATATTTCAGAGCAGGTGAACCTTCTTGCTTTAAATGCGACAATTGAAGCTGCAAGGGCAGGTGAGGCAGGTAAGGGTTTTGCCGTTGTTGCAAACGAGATCAAGGATCTTGCAAGGCAGACTGCCGATGCAACCCAGGAGATCAAAGAGCGTGTTAATGGTATCCAGAGCTCAACACAGGATACTGTAACGGAAATAGCAGGCATATCAGAGGTGGTCACGGAGACAAACGATATTGTTTCAACTGTTGCCGCTGCCGTGGAAGAACAGTCCGTTGCAATAAAGGAAATTGCAGAAAATGTTGGTCAGGCATCCCAGGGCATCGGTGAAATAAATGAAAATATTGCCCAGGGCTCAACGGCATCGGAAGAAGTTGCAAAAGAGGTTGCAGAGGTAACACAGGCATCCGGAGAAATTGCAAATTCAAGTTCCCAGGTGAAAATCAATGCAGAGGATGCCGCAACTCTTGCCGCAAGTCTTGCTGAAATAGTGGGTAAATTTAAGGTCTGATTTTTAATTCTGTATTTTTTTTGTGTCTGCAAAGGTTAATTAAAGAACTTTGCAGACACAGCATTTTTTAAGATATCAACGGCTCTTCGCGGATTAGTGTGAAAAAACGTGCCCAGTTCATTTTTTACGAGACATTCTCCGTCAAATAGTATAATTAAAAATGGGAAAAACTACTTATAGGAGGATTTCCCATGAAACTGTTACCGTACATAATAAATTTTGTAAAGGATGCATCTAAGGCCGTGAAACGTATCAGCAATATAGAATTCAAAGAAGTCATAGATAGTACACTCACCGAATTGTTGGGTATTCCGACCTTACTTGTAACAATGTATTCCCTTCGACGAGAAGGCGATCAAGACGTATTGCATCTCTGGTGCAGTCATCGAGAGGACGTTGCCGTGTGTCCTCATTGTGGCTGTATTTCAATGAATGTACACCAAGAGGAAAATCGATGCATCCGACACTTAGATGTGTGGGGCAGAAAGACTTTTTTGCACTTTTTGTCTCGCCGTTTCAGATGTGAAGATTGCAATAAAATTTTCACTGAACAATTGTCTTTTGTAGATTCCCATCGCAGGCAATCATGTGCCTTTGAGATGCATGTCTATCAATCCTGTCTTGCAGCAACCTGTAAATCGGTTGCCACACATGAGATGCTTAGCTACTCCACGGTTAAAGAGATATTCAATCGCCTTGCGGCATTGAAAACGAAGTCGATTACTTGCAACACAATCAAAGTACTCGGAATAGATGAGATTTCCCTCAAAAAACGTCATAGACAATTTGTTCTTGTTATTTCAGATATTTCCAGAAAATGTGTTCTTGTAGTCTTGCCTGACAGGGAGAAAAAAACATTAGAAACCTGGATTGAATCGTTGAGCCCCAAAACCCGAAAGTCAATCCGTTTTGTTTCCATAGATATGTGGAAACCTTATTATCAAGCTGCTCGTAGTAAGCTCCCCCATGCCAAAGTAGTCGTTGATCGCTTCCATGTGATGAAACAACTCAATATGCGCCTGACAAAACTTCGTACAACATATCAGAAGCAGTGTACACCCGAAACACAAAAATTACTCAAAGGCAGCCGTTGGATTTTGGTACGCAATCGATCTGAATTATCAAAAAAGCAGGAAGAGCAGTTAATACTGATATTACAAGCGTGTCCGGAACTTAGTACTTTGTATTTGCTCAAGGAAGAATATCGTACAATTTTTGAAAAAATTAAATGCAGGGATAAAGCTGCCCGATTTCTTGATGCGTGGTGTCGAAAGGCCAAGCGGACGGGCAATAAATTTATTGGAAAATTTGTTAATACTTTTAAAAACTGGCGAGATCAAATTCTTAATTATTTTATCGAACGAATTACCAACGGGTTTGTAGAAGGTACCAATAATGCTCTGAGAGTAATAACACGCATGGCTTACGGATATCGAAATTTTGGCAATTTCAAGCTACGGGTACTCGCAGGATTAGGTGATTTTCACACTAATCCGCGATGAGCCGTATTTTTTAAAGATGAAACCATTTGGCTTACTCAAAAGCTGATTGCAGAACTCTTTGAAAAAGGACGTTCTACTATTACCGAGCATCTTAAAAAAATTTTTGAGAGTGGGGAATTATTAGAAAATGGGCAACCGAAATTTTGCACGAATATATCATCAAAGGCTTTGCCATGGATGATGAGCGACTAAAACAGATAAAACATTTCGGCAAAGATTACTTTGATGAAATGCTCGAAGCAAAAATAAAGGCAGAACGTGAATATGAAAAGTACAGGGTAATTCAGGATAAGAATTATATCTCTGATTTTGATAAAGAGATAAAAGAACTATTACCAAAAGAGAAAAACAATGAATAGTATTGGCCAATTAGAACGCGAAACCCAAAATCGGGTAGTCAAACTGTTTCAAGATAAACTGGATTACCGCTATTTTGGTAATTGGGAAGACAGAGAAG
This sequence comes from Desulfobacteraceae bacterium, assembly GCA_015493575.1. Taxonomy (GTDB): domain Bacteria; phylum Desulfobacterota; class Desulfobacteria; order Desulfobacterales; family Desulfobacteraceae; genus WGCX01. The sequence continues at coordinate 9,546 of WGCX01000314.1, forward strand.
AGAATAGCAATATTGAAGAAGATATTTTAACTGACTATTTAAAAAAGAAATACAGTGATAATCTTATTGTTAAAGCACTTTATGAATTTGACAAAGTGGCCAACGACCAGAGCAAAAGTCTTTACGATGTAAACAAGGCAGTTTATTCCATGCTTCGCTATGGTGTAAATGTTCAGCCTGATATTGGACAAAACAAAAAAACAATCCAGCTGATAGATTGGAAAAACCCACTCAATAACGATTTTGCCATTGCCGAAGAGGTAACCATAAAAGGAGTTCACAACAAACGTCCCGATATTGTGATTTATGTAAATGGCATCGCTTTGGGGGTGATTGAGCTCAAACGCAGTACGGTTTCCATTTCCGAAGGTATCCGCCAAAATCTCGATAACCAAAAGCACATATTTATTAAACCTTTCTTTTCTACGCTTCAATACATCATGGCAGGAAGTGATAACGAAGGAATTGCCTACGGAGCCATCGAAACGAAAGAAAAATATTATTTAAAATGGAAAGAGGTTAACGGAGAAAATAATCCCAACGATACATACCTTCTCGAACTTACAAAACCGATCCGCCAATTAGCCACAACAGTTGAACATCGTTTGGATAAAAACATTATTGAAATGCTTAACAAAAAACGTTTTCTTGAATTGATTCACGACAACATTGTTTTTGACAGGGGAATAAAAAAACTTTCAAGACCCAATCAATATTTTGGTGTAAAAGCCGCTCAGGAACATATAAGAAAACGAGAAGGCGGTATCATTTGGCACACCCAGGGAAGCGGAAAAAGCCTTACCATGGTCTGGCTTACAAAATGGATTCGTGAGAATGTGGAAGATGCCCGTGTTTTGGTTATTACCGACAGAGTTGAATTAGATGAGCAAATTGAAAAAGTTTATAAAGGTGTTGATGAGCAGATTGTGAGAACCAAAAGCGGTAGCGATTTAATTGATAAACTCAATTCAAATTCTCCCTGGCTTCTATGCTCACTTGTGCACAAATTTGGCGGTAAAGATGAAATTGATGAAAAAGATGTAGATAAATACATTAGAAGTATAAAAGCAAGTTTGCCAACTAACTTTAAAGCCAAAGGCGATATTTATGTATTTGTAGATGAATGTCACCGTACACAGAGTGGAAAATTGCACGAAGCAATGACTACACTTTTGCCTGATGCACTTTTTATTGGTTTTACAGGAACACCACTGCTTAAAAAGGATAAGAAAAAAAGTATTGAAGTATTCGGAAAATATATTCACACCTACAAATTTGATGAAGCCGTAAAAGACAAGGTAATTCTCGATCTTAGATATGAAGCACGGGACATTGAACAGAAAATTGCTTCGATGGATAAAATAGATCAGTGGTTTGATGCCAAAACCAGAGGTTTAACCGATTTTGCAAAAACGGAATTAAAACAGAAGTGGGGCACAATTAAAAAAGTGTTCAGCTCAAAATCTCGATTGGAAAAAGTGGTTGCAGATGTAATGCTCGATATGGAAACCAAAGAGCGTTTACAAAATGGCAGAGGAAATGCCATGCTGGTTTCTGAAAGTATTTACAATGCTTGCAGGTATTATGAGCTTTTTCAAAATGCAGGCTTAAAGAATTGTGCAATTGTTACATCTTTTGCCCCTTCTCATGCTGATATTAAAGGAGAAGAAAGTGGAGAAGGTTACACCGAAAAACTTCGTCAATACAAGATTTACAAAAAGATGCTTGCTGATTATTTCAACGAAGACCCCGAAAAGGCAATCAATAAAGTAGAAGAATTTGAAAAGGATGTAAAAAAGAAATTTGTAGATGAACCTGCTCAAATGAAATTGCTCATTGTAGTTGATAAACTGCTTACAGGTTTTGATGCGCCATCAGCCACTTATCTCTATATTGACAAGAACATGCACGACCATGGACTTTTTCAGGCAATATGTAGAGTAAACCGTTTAGATGATGATAAAGAATACGGTTATATTATTGATTACAAAGACCTTTTTAAAAGTTTGGATAAATCTATTCAGGATTACACTTCCGAAGCATTTGATTCTTATGATAAAGAAGATGTTGCAGGCTTATTACAAGACCGTTTAAAAAAGGGCAAGGAGCGATTGGAAGATGCGTTGGAAACTATCAGGGCATTAATAGAGCCGGTAGAGCCTCCAAAAAGACAAGTTCAATTCCAACACTATTTTGTCGGTAATTCAGAAAACTTTGATGATTTAAAAGAGACAGAACCAAGACGAGTTGCCCTTTATAAAGCGACTATTTCTCTTATTCGTGCCTATGCAAATTTGGCTGATGAAATGATAGATGCAGGTTATACTGATTCTGAAATTGAAAAAATCAAAACAGAAGTAAAATACTTTGAAAATCTGCGTAAAGAAATTCAGCTTGCAAGTGGAGATTACATTGATTTAAAACTATACGAACCTGCAATGCGTCATTTGATTGATTCTTATCTTGGGGCAGAAGAAAGCAGAGTGCTGTCAAAATTTGATGATTTGAGTTTAGTAGAATTGATTGTAGAAAAAGGGAAAGATGCAATTAAAGACCTTCCTCCAAATATTCGTAAAAACAAAGATTCAATGTCGGAAACCATTGAAAACAACTTGAGGAAAGTAATTATTGAGAAGAGTCCGACAAATCCGATGTATTATGAGGAAATGAGTATCCTTTTAGATGAACTCATTAAACTCAGAAAAGAAAAGACTGAGGAATACGAAAAATATCTGGATAAAATTGTAGAACTCACAAGGAAGGTTAAAAGACCAAGTGAGAAATCAACCTACCCTACTTCACTTACCACAAATGCAAAAAGAGCATTGTATGACAACTTGGGTAAAAATGAAAAAATAGCGAACAAGCTTGATGAAAAAATAATGACAACAAAAAAAGATGACTGGCGTAATAATAGAATAAAAACTAAAGCAGTAGAGTACGCCATTAAAAAAGTCTTAGAAAAATTTCAAGTTAAAGACCCAGACGCTGAATATATTCTTGATATAGTTAAAAATCAGCGAGATTATTAATAATGAATCAAATTACTGTAAGCAATATAACCGTTGATGTTGTTCATAAGGATATAAAGAACATGCACTTGGCAGTCTATCCGCCAACCGGTCGGGTTCGTATTGCCGCACCTTTGCGGGTAACTGATGATTCAATAAGATTGTTTGCAATTTCAAAATTAGGATGGATAAAACGAAATCAAAGAGAATTTGAAAATCAAGAAAGAATTTCGCCGAGAGAGTATAAAGAAAGAGAAAGCCACTATTTCCAAGGCAGAAGATATTTACTCAGAATAAAAGAAACAGATGGTGCGGGTTTTGTTAATTTAAAAGGAAAAACCTATCTGGATTTGTATGTTCGAAAGAATGCAAGTTTTGAAAACAAACAGAGAGTAATAACTGAATGGCATAGGAAAGAATTAAAAAATATGCTTCCCGAATTGATTGAGCATCGGGAAAAGAAAATAGGCGTAAAAGCTGATTTTTATGGCATCAAACAGATGAAAACAAAATGGGGCTCATGCAATATCGAAAATAAACGAATTTGGTTAAATCTTGAATTAGCAAAAAAACCGATTCATTGTCTTGAATATATTTTGGTACACGAAATAATTCATCTACTTGAAAGAAATCACAATGACAGATTCAAAAGTTATATGGATAATTATCTGCCAAATTGGAAACAGATTAAAGATGAATTAAATAGAATACCTGTAAGTCATGCGGATTGGAGTTATTAAAGCCAGCCCGAAAACCATACACATTTGCAATTACTCACATAGCGTTTATTATTTTTGGTGTTCGTGAATGTAAACATTTCACACGAGCCAGCGCTTGACCAAAAATTGCAAAATTGTGATGGGTTTATAAAAAAGAGCTCATTTTTGACAGAGTCACAAATGCTTTTTCTATGTTCGTCAAAATCTCTGATTTTTTGAGGCTCCGTAGCGCTGTCCAGCTCGGCCTTATGGCGGTTATAAAAAAATCACACATTCAAATTGCATTATTTAATGGTCAAAAATATACCCTATGGATCTCATACTCTTGAAATAACGGGGTTTTTTAGGATTAATCTCAAAATACTTTCTCAATCTCACCATAAAATTATCAATTGTTCTCGTTGTTGTTCCCTTTGAATATCCCCATCCTGTTTCAAGGAGTTTTTCCCTTGAAATGGGTTTCCCCCTGTTTGCAATGAAAATTTTTATGAGCTTGATTTCCTGTTCAGTTAAAATAATTAAACCTGCGGAACATTTCGCACGGCAGGTGATAAAGTCGATTTCATTTTCACCGAAACAATAATTATCTCCTGAAAACAATTCTTTTCCCCTGTCGGTCTCCCCATTATTGATATCCTGTTTATACCATTGCTTTTTAATGAGCAGGCGTTTGACACGCAGGAGGAATTCATCAAGATCAAAGGGTTTGGCAAGGTAATCATCCACTCCGCAGCGAAGCCCTTTGACTTTATCCTCACTGCTTCCCCTTGCAGACAGAATAAGCACCGGCAGTTTTTCATCTTGTTTCCTTATCACCTTTAATACTGAAAACCCGTCAACAAGGGGCAGCATAATATCCAGAACCACAAGATCAGGCGCCCATTTTTTCCACAGGTCAATCCCTTTCATTCCATCACCGGCAATCTTTACCATATATCCCTGGAGGTCAAGGTTAAGGCGTATCCCCTCGGCAATATGTTCATCGTCCTCTATGACGAGAATACGTTTTTTTTCACTGTTTTCCATAGGCTTTTTCCTTTAATTCTGTTTGTATCCCCTTCCGGTATAAAAATTGTAAAAGTCGATCCACGGCCTTTACCGGCACTTTGGGCTGAAATTTTCCAGCCATGTATGGCAGCTATATTAAACACAAGATATAATCCAAGCCCGCTTCCTTTTATACTGTCATACTGACTGCCCGGAGCCTGGTAAAATTTCCTGAAAATCTTTTTGATCTCTTTTTTTTCAATTCCAATACCATTATCTCTAAAATCGATCATCAATTTTTGTTTGTTACGTCTAAAGGAGATGTGTATTTCAGGTTTTCGGGATTCATTGTACTTTACAGCATTGGAAATAATATTCATGAGAAGCATATCAAACAGAAGTTTATTCACCGGGTATATGAATTTTCTTTTTTCAGGAACATTAAGACTGATAAGACAATCCCTGAAAAGCGTTTTATTTTTACCACAGAATGTCTGTATCATTTCTGCAAGATCTTCATTTGCAAGCTTTGTCCCATAGCTTCTGCTCTCTATTTTTGCAAGGTTTAATATACTGTTTATGTTGTTACCAAGCCTTGCCACATCATCTAACATATACCGGCTGTACTTCCTGATATCATCATTGTTCAATTCATGGCGGAGAAAAGTTTCAAGGTATAATTTTAATGAAGTAACAGGGGTTTTAAGCTCATGTGTAAAATTATTTATAAAATTATGCTGGAGCCTGAAAAGCCTTAAAGTTCTTTGATAATATATGAATGCAAGAAAAATCCCGGCAAGCACAACAATAATAAGAAGGGTTAAAACAAAAAAAAGCATCCCGGTTTTTGAAGGAAATATCAGCCTGGGATCGATGTTGAACTTCATTATTATGATCTCAAGGGCTGCCGTTATTTCCATGTACCAGTAGATGGTGATGACAAGGGATGTTGCAAGGGCCATAATGGAGCAGGCAAAGATAAACACCGGATGAAGATACCATTTTGATGTGTTCAGGATCTGCATGATTTCCCTGGGTTAAAAACTATTTGTAAATATTCGAACAAAAAAACTACTTTTTCATGTTTTTTTCATCCGGACGGACATATGGAATCTTAATATTAAAGACAATTCCTTTTCCCGGATCACTTTTACATGAAATCGTACCTTTCAATGTCTGAGTAACAAGATTAAAGACAATTGACATTCCAAGACCTGTTCCTCCCCTGCAGCGAGCTGTAGTGTAAAAGGGATCAAAAATTTTTGCTGCCATCTCTTTTGTCATTCCAACCCCGTTATCCCTGTACAGAAGGGTAATTGAATTTCTTCCCCGGATAATATTTATGTTTATTTTCCCTTTTTCCACACTAACGAAACCATGCTCAAAGGAATTTATAACAAGGTTGGTTATTATCTGGGATAATACACCCGGATAAGAATAGATACTGATATCATTCGGGCATATAAGCTTAATAGAATGATTATTTTTCTTATAACCCGGTCTGAGACTTAAAAGAATATCCTCTATATATTCCCTTAAATTAAATACACGTTTTTCTTCTGTTGTCCGGTCCACTGCGATCTGTTTAAAACTTGTAATTAAATTTCCTGCCCTTTCCATATTCATCAGAATAGAGGATGAGAGTTTGGCCACTATGTCGAGGTAGGCTTCAAATTCGCTTTTCTTTAATTTTCCTTTATTGTGCAAACGACTGATTTCAAGGGTTTTTGATTGAAGAAATGACGCGCCGGTTATACCTATACCAACGGGTGTATTGATTTCATGGGCAATTCCTGCCACAAGTTCACCAAGGGCGGCCATTTTCTCAGCCTGAACAAGTTGATCTCTTGTCCTTTTAATGGTTTCAAGAGATTCTTTCAGTTCAGAATTAGCCCTTTCAAGGTTTTTCCGGTAGAGCTCCTTTTCTTTTATAAAGGCCGCTCTTTCAAGCTCTTTTGTAACGGCATGGGCCAGGACTGTCATATCTTCTATTGGTTTAAATATATAATCCCATGCACCAAGCCTCAAAGCCTCAACCGTATCTGAAATATTTCCTGCTCCGGACACTATTATAACCGGTGTAACAGGAGATCTGTCAGTTATGGTCCCAAGGACTTCAAGACCGTCCATCCCGGGCATACGAAGGTCACAAAGCACAATGTCAGGTTTTATTTTTTCAAAAACTTCAAGTCCGTTACTGCCGTTATACGCTTCAGCCACATAATAACCGCGATCTTCAAAAAAATTTCTAACACTCTCCCTTATGTATGATTCATCATCAATAATTAAAATTTTTGCTTTTGCGTTTTCCATTTGGAATTTCCAGCCTTTTTTAAAGCTTATATTTCCCGCTGTACCCCCTTGGCGTGTACATGAAATCAAGATATTGAACTGAGGACCTGTTTCCCACAAAAAGAGTTGTCTGCATTCCAACCTCAGCACTGTCAATATCCTTTAACGGTACAATGGATATTTTCTGATGATCGCGCATGGCTGAAGTAACAATTCCAACGGGGGTGTTTTCATTTCTGTATTTTAGAATAATTTCCCTTGCCTTTGCAAGCTGCCAGTCTCTTTTTTTACTTTTCGGATTGTAAATTGCAATTACAAAATCAGCAGAAGCTGCAGCGTCCAGCCGTTTTTCTATTGTTTCCCAGGGTGTTAAAAGATCACTTAAACTCACCGCTGCAAAATCATGGGTCAAAGGAGCTCCCAAAAGAGCAGCACCTGATGCAAGGGCAGGAATTCCAGGAACAATTTCTATCTCAAGGACATCATCGTCTTTGCCGTCAGGCAAGTCATCTTTCTGCCCGGTTTCGTATCTTACAAGTTTTAATCCCTTTTTACGGCATATTTCAAAAACCAGGCCTGCCATGGCGTAAATCCCGGCATCCCCGCCGGATACAAGTGCACATGAAGTTCCTGACATTGCCGTTGTAATTGCCCTTTCCACCCTTTCCACTTCCTTTGTCATTCCAGTGGAAATAATTTCTTTGTTTCCGATTATCTCTTTAATAAGGTCAATATAAGTTGAATATCCCGCAATGGCATCTGCCTTTTGTAAGAGTTCCTGTGCCCTGAAGGACATGTGACAGGGATCTCCGGGTCCTGTTCCAATTACAAATAATTTTGGATATTCCTTGCCACGGCAAGGGTCACATTCCCTTTTTTCACCTTTGGTACCACAAGTTTCCCGTTTTCTGATGCAAGAATCGCTGCTGCTTCGCATACACTTTTTACTCCAATATGTTTTTCCACCATTGCAGATGGATTTTGAATTGTTTTCACCGATTTAAGTTGGTCCTTATTGTAAAATTTGATTTGCAGATTCATTTCATCTGCAAGCTCAAGCAAACCCTTTTCATCCTGTTTTATGTCAGAACTTGCAAGGAACTTTATACTTTTTAAAGAAAGAAGCAAATCATTAAATGTTTTTTTTAAAAAATTTTTTATTTCACAGGAGCTGGTGTTCCTGTTACATCCAATGCCGACAAACAGGGACAATGGCCTTAGTACCAATGTTTCACGTGAAATATCAATAATTTCATCGCTGCACAGGACCGAAGGCAATACGTTAATTTGATTTTCTTTTCCAATTTCATCTTTTTTAAGCTTATTTCCCGCTTTTTTGGCGTTTATAGGAAAAAGCTCATTTTTGGCAGAGTCACAAATGCTTTTTCCATATTCGTCAGAATCTTTGATTCTTAGAGGCGCTGTAACGCAGTTCAGATCCGCCCCATGGCAGTTATAAAAACTTTCAGGAAGATACGAAGAAACAAGTC
>WGCX01000315.1 GCA_015493575.1 Desulfobacteraceae bacterium
GCCTCGGCATTTGCAGAGCACCCGGGGTATCCGCAGCCGCCGCAATTTGCCCCGGGCAGGACCTCTTCTATGGCAGTAACTCTCGGATCCACATAAACATAAAAAATCTTTGAAGCAAAAGCCAGAACACCACCGATAACGAGTCCAAGTCCGCCCATCAAAATAATAGCATCAAACATTTGGTATCCCTCCCTTAAGATATCCTTGATATTTGTATGTTTAAAGATTATTACCAGATTCTTATAGGCATTTGTAAAACAAAAAGTCAACGATATCATAAAAAAAATCACAAGGTTCACATTGACATTAAAGATTTTATGGAGTACCTATATTTTATTTATATTTGTAACCCTGTAAAAACAGCTTATTTTAAAAGAGGAAACCCCATGGGCAAAGAAAATACTATTGAAATTAATGGAAATCATTTTTCGTTTGAGCCTGGAGAAACCATTCTTGAAGTAGCACAGAAAAATAATATATTTATTCCTACCTTATGTCATTTAAAGGGTGCTACTCCCACAGGATCATGCAGGATCTGTGTTGTGGAAGTTGAAGGGGCCAGGTCCCTTGTTGCATCATGCGCAGCACCTGCAGCAAGAAATATGGTAGTTCACACTGAATCTCCTGAAGTCATCAAGGCAAGACGAACCATAATCCGTCTGCTTCTGTCCTCGGGGAATCACAATTGTGCCATAAGGGATTTTGACTCAAAAGACTGGACACAATTCCAGCTGAGGGTACTTGAAGAGGATGGAAATGAAGACCTGTGTCCTGCATGGGGAGACTGCAAACTCCAGGACCTTGCATACAGATATCAGGTAAAAACCAAGGGGCTGCCTTTGTCAGAATGCCAATATCCCATTGAAAAAGTAAATCCTTTTATTATAAGGGATTTTTCAAGGTGTATTTTATGCGGACGTTGTGTGCAGGCCTGCAGGGAAATCCAGGTCAATAACGCCATTGATTTCGGGCACAGGGGAGCTAATACAAAAATTATTGCCGGCACCGATGTTGCGCTGAAGGATTCAGACTGCGTATTCTGTGGCCAGTGCGTAGAAGTATGTCCCGTTGGAGCCTTGACTTCCACCCATGATCTTGAACTTGAAAGATTTGCAAAAACAAAAAAGGTACGTACAACATGCACCTTCTGCGGTGTGGGCTGCCAGGTGGAAATGACCGTACAGAACAATAAGATCGTTAAAATGGCAAGCGCAGGAGAAGATGTTGCTCCCAACCACGGAAGATTATGTGTAAAGGGACGGTATGGATTTGCCTTTGTTGGATCTCCCGAGCGTATAACCGTTCCCATGATAAGAAAAAATGGCAAACTTGAAGGGGTGACATGGGACGAAGCCCTTGATCTTGTTGCATCGAAATTTACAGGTATAAAGGATGAATTCGGCCCGGACAGTCTTGGTGTTTTTACCTCTGCAAGGATAACCAATGAGGAAAACTATATTGCCCAGAAGTTTACAAGGGCGGTGCTTAAAACAAACAATGTCGACCATTGCGCCCGACTGTGACATTCCTCAACCGTAGCCGGTCTGGCTGCAGCATTTGGAAGCGGTGCAATGACAAACACAATTGGAGATATTGAAACAGCAGATGTCATTATTGTTGAAGGCTCCAATACAACTGAAAACCATCCTGTAATTTCAACCTTTATAAAAAGAGCTGCAACTCTTAAAGGTGCAACTCTTATTGTTATAGATCCAAGACGGCTTAAGCTTACCGAATCAGCTGACAAATGGCTGAGGCTTCAGCCGGGAACCGATATTGCCCTTATAAACGGTTTCATGCATGTTCTCATAGAAGAAGATATATACGATAAAAAATTTGTTGAAACAAGAACAGAAGGATTTGAAGAACTTAAAAAAACTGTGAAAAAATACACGCCGGAATATGTTGAAAAAATAACCGGTGTTGCAGCTGAGGATATTGTAAATACAGCCAGAACCTTTGCAGCTGCAAAAAGAGGATGCATTGTTTACTGCATGGGAATCACACAGCATACAACGGGAACTGATAATGTAAAATCCCTTGCAAATCTGTCCATGCTCTGCGGTGATCTTGGCATCCCCGGAGGTGGGGTTAACCCGTTAAGGGGGCAGAATAATGTCCAGGGCGCCTGCGACATGGGAGGACTTCCCAATGTATTTACAGCATACCAGAAAGTTGACGGTGATGATGCCCGTATAAAATATGAAAATGCCTGGGATATTACGGGGCTTTCTCCAAAACCGGGGCTTGCGGTAACTGAAATGGTTCAAAAGGCAGGAGAAGGTGAACTCAAGGCTCTGTATATCATCGGTGAAAATCCACTGGTATCAGACCCTGATCTTAACCACGCTGAAAAAGCCTTTAAAAATCTTGATTTTCTTGTTGTTCAGGATATTTTTCTAACGGAAACAACAGCCCTTGCCGATGTTGTCCTTCCTTCGTTCTGTTTTGCCGAGAAAAACGGTACATTTACAAACACCGAACGAAGGGTTCAAAGGGTCAGAAAAGCGGTTGAAGCTCCGGGATTTGCAAGAAGAGACTGGAAAATCATCTGTGATATTGCAAACCGCATGGGATACCCCATGAACTACCCCAATGCCAATGCAATTTTTGAAGAGATAAGGCTTGTCACGCCTTCATATGCCGGTATAACATGGGAAAGAATAGAAAAAGAAGGTATTTTCTGGCCATGCCCCACTGAAAACCATCCCGGAACTCCTGTGCTGCACGCCAAGCAGTTTACAAGAGGCAAGGGACTTTTCCATGCCATTGACCACAGAGATCCCGCTGAGATGACAGATGAAGAGTATCCTTTTATACTTACAACCGGAAGGTTGTTGTTTCAATACCACACAGGTACCATGACAATGAAATCCGCAGGCCTTAATTTTCTTGCCCCTGAGTGTTTTGTGGAAATATCAGTTAACGATGCAGAACGCCTTGGTTTGGAAAACGGGGATCTCGTTGATGTGGTATCAAGAAGGGGAAAAATTAAAACTAAAGCGAAAATATCTCCAAAGGCAGTTGACGGAACATTGTTTATTCCATTTCATTTTGCAAATGCGGCTGCAAACAGGCTTACAAATGCAAAACTTGATCCTGTTGCAAAAATTCCTGAATTCAAGGTCTGTGCAATAAATATACGAAAGGCTGCATAGGAACAAGAAACAAGTGGCAAGAGACAAGAGACAAGAGACAAGAGACAAGAAATTAGGGATAAATATGAGGCGGATCTGGATTTACACCAGCCGCCTCTAAACAAATCTAAAAAATATTTAAGGATCGGACAAACCGGAAAGTACCTGTTTCATATCATGTGGAACAGGTGCTGTAAAAAAAATTTTCCTGCCTGAAAAAGGATGCCTGATTCCAAGTTTCCACGAATGCAACATCTGTCTTGATATATCCTTTTCCAGGATTGACAGAGAATTTTTATTTTTTGCATGTCTTTTCCTTTTAAAGCCGTAGGTCAAGTCTCCAACAAGAGGATGCCCGAGGGCTCGAAAATGTACCCTTATCTGGTGGGTCCTGCCTGTTTTAAGTTCTGCTTCAAGAAAAGTTGCAACATAAAATCTTTTTCTTACACGCCACAGAGTTTCAGCATTCCTTGAATGGGGAGCATTTACCGACATCCTCTTCCGCTTTATTCTGCCACGTCCAATGGGGAAAATGATCCTGCCTGAATTTTCTTCGATATTTCCCGTAACAAGGCACAGGTATTTTTTAAAAATGCGGCGCTGTTTAAATTCATTTTTAAGAAAATTAAAAGCTGAGCTGTTTTTTGCAATGACCATTATGCCGGTTGTATCCTTGTCAAGCCTGTGAACAATTCCAGGTCTTAATGGGTTTTCTCCAACGTTTTTAATTTCCGGAAAATGATATATAAGAGCGTTGACAAGGGTTCCTGAAAAATTACCCGGTGCAGGGTGGACAACCATACCGGCTCTTTTATTGACCACAAGGATATGATTATCCTCATGTAAAATGTTAATATCCAGGGCTTCGGGCAATATGGAAATCTCATCTTTACGGTCAGGTATCATTCCTGTAATGATATCTCCGGGTTTTAATCTGTAGCCTATTTTTTTTCTTTGCCCTGAAACGCGGATATGACCGGATTTGATAAGATTGGATGCGTAATTCCTTGAGCAGGAATCGGAAATTTTCGACAGGATAAAATCAAGCCTTTGCCCGTAATCCTCTTTATTTATTTTAAATGAGACTTTCATATAAACGGCCATGAGGACGATCTGGACAGTGTTCCAGCGCCTCACAACGAACATAAAAAGAGCATTTGTGACTATGTCAAAAATGAGCTCTTTCATATAAAAAAAATTAACCGACAAACGCCTGATGCGCCTGTCGGCCTCACTTACATCAACCATAATTTAATGCGGTTGCAAAAATTAATTAAACAATTGTTCAATCTCCGTGCGCATCACATCTTCATCCACATCCTTTGCAATGGAAAGTTCCTGAACAAGTAAGCTCTGCGCTGTATCCAGAAGCTTACGCTCACCAAAGGAAAGGTCTTTTTCAAGTTTTAACTGGAAAAGATCCCTGAACACCTCTGCAACATCGTAGATGGATCCTGTCTTGATCTTATCCATGTACTCCCTGTACCTCCGGTTCCAGGTCTGTTTATTGCCATTATGGGTCTTTTCCTGCATAACTTTATAAACCTGGGTAACCTCTTCTTCAGAAATAACATTTCTAAGCCCGACAGAGTCGACATTGGAGGTTGGGATCATGATCACCATTCCGTTTTCAACGATTTTCATCATATAAAAACTCATGTTCTCACCGTTTATCACTTTATTCTCAATGGATTTTATGTATCCAACACCATGGGCAGGATAAACTGCGATGTCACCCTTGATAAACTCTTTTTTCCCGTTACTTTCGGATTCTTGAATTCTATCTTTAATTTTTTCCCCCATCATTGACACCAGCCTTTTGGTTATAATTCGTGTTTAAACAAAAACATGCCCATTTATCTGTCAGCTGAAGGATTAAAAATTCAAGTGTTTTCTAAAACGCAAAAAAATTTTGAAATCCCGCACCTTGTGCAAATGGAGCAACATTTTTATTTCGACACAGGTTCTTGTTCAGATACGGACTTAATTAATAAACATTACGGCCATTTTCAATGATATATAACATAAACTCACATATTGATCAAATGGAAAATTAATTAAGATTGAGAACAATTATTGCAAACCGTCACCGTCATGGCTTTTTTAAAACCCTGTTCCATAATCATTAAACAGGAGTCAACGGATTTTTCCACGATATTTTCAAGTTCTTTTTCCTCACTGTTTTCAAAAGAACTTAAAACATGAGCAATCACCTCTCTGCTGCCATGGGGCCTGCCAATTCCTACTCTTACACGGATAAAATCCTTTGTTCCGAATGCCTCAATAATGGATTTGATCCCATTATGACCGCCATGCCCACGATTTTTAACTATTTTTATCTTACCGAATTCAAGGTCAAGGTCATCATGCACAACAATAATATCCGATGTATTAATTTTAAAATAGGCGGCAATTTTCCGGAGGGGGAACCCGCTTCTGTTCATAAAAGACTGGGGCTTTACAAGAATGGTTTTAATTTTATTTACTGTTCCCTTTGAGTATTTTGTATCAAAACGGGATTTATCAAAGGAAAGGGAAAACCTGCCGGCAAGAGAATCAATAATTCTAAAACCGACGTTGTGGCGGGTCCGGGCATATTTTGCTCCGGGATTTCCCAGACCTGCCAGCAGGACAATCGGGTTGTCAGACATAGAAATCAAAAATATTTTACTCTGTAGCGGATTCTGTTGTTTCAGCAGTTTCTTCAGTCTCTGCTTCCAGATCTTCCTCTTCTTCAACAACTTCTTCTTCTGCTGCAGTTGGATGTGCAATATTTAAAATAGTATAATTAACATCATGGGGCAATTCAATGTCATCTCCGAGGGATACATCTTCAATATGAATGGAATCACCAATCTCAAGACTGGATATATCAATAACAACATTCTCAGGAGCATCTGCCGGCCTGCACAGAACATCGATCTCACGCCGTATCGTCTGAAGCACTCCGCCCATTTTAATGGACTCTGATTCACCTGTAATTTCAACGGGGACACTGACCACAATCTTTTTGTTCAGGTCGATTTCCTGGAAATCAACATGCAGGCAGTTTAAATTAAATGTGTCCATCTGGTAATCCCTAAGCATGACAGTTCTCTGACCTTCCTCAAGATCAAGATTAATGAAAAGCCCGGTGGAACCGTGTTTCCTAATCATGTTTGTTAAATCGTTGGCAGAGAGAGACAGCATGACGGGCTCCGTTTTCGGGCCATACATTATCCCTGGAACCGACCCGTTTTTCCTCAAAAAATGGGCATGTCCCTTTCCTTTTCCTTTTCTTATCTCAGCTTTTAAATTAATCAGTTCCAACTGATGTCCTCCGTATCTGCATTATTGCAGTCTAATTTACAATTTATTTTTATATGAAACAGTGCAAAACGTTAATACAACTATCTCATGACTTGTCGTGAGCAGATCTGGGGTTTAAGTCCAGATACGACCTCATGGCCCTTACACAAAAAGAGAGTTGACAGAATCACCTCTATAGCTTCTTATAATCGCCTCTCCCACAAGTTTTGCGATTGAAAGAATTTGTATCTTGTCACATGCTTCAGCTTCTCTCGACAATGGAATCGTGTCTGTCACCACAAGAGTCTTTAAAGAAGATTCTTCTATTCGTTTGACAGCAGGGCCTGAAAGTACCGGGTGGGTACAGCAGGCATGGACTGATTTGGCACCATGACGTTCAATTACCCCTGCAGCCTCAGTAAGCGTTCCTGCAGTATCAACCATATCATCAAGGACAACGGCAATTTTACCCTTTACATCCCCGATAAGAGCCATGGCTTTAGCCTTGTTGGGAGCACTGCGGCGCTTATCAATGATGGCAAGCCCTGCATGGAGACGTTTTGCAAATGCCCTTGCCCTTTCAACACCTCCGGCATCGGGGGAAACAATAACAATATCGTCATGACCGTAATTGGTTTTAATATAATCAAGGATAACAGGGGCTGCATATAAATTATCAACGGGAATATTAAAAAACCCCTGAATCTGCCCGGCATGAAGGTCAAGGGTTATCACTCTGTCAACTCCTGTATTGGTGATTAAATCCGCAACAAGTTTTGCACTGATCGGCACCCTCGGAGTTACTTTTTTATCCTGGCGTGAATACCCGAAATAAGGAACTACCGCTGTTATCCTGCTTGCAGAAGATCTTTTCAGAGCATCGATCATCAAGAGCAGTTCCATAAGATTATCATTAACAGGCGCACAGGTTGACTGGATTATAAAAACCTCCTGTTTCCTGACGTTTTCCTTAATTTCAAGCTGTATCTCACCATCGCTGAATTTATCAGCTTTTATTTTGCCAAGGGGTTTTGCAAGATACTCGGTTATTTTAAGGGCAAGTTCAGGATTTGAATTTCCTGAAAAAATCGATATTCCGTTCATAAAAAATCTCTTTCAATAAATTTGGGTACATTGCTGGCTGGGGCGGGAGGATTCGAACCTCCGAATGCAGGAATCAAAATCCTGTGTCTTAACCGCTTGACTACGCCCCATTAATAATATAATGCACTAATTACAATTAATTTTCACACCCCGCAAAGGCAGTGAGAAAAATTCTCTTCTCAGGTGTCATCCCCAATGTTTTCCATTGCCGTGACACGTTTTTATAAGCATTTTCAGCTTCTGAATAATCAGAGAAAAGAACAAAAAAAGATGAACCACTTCCCGTCATGAAAATTGTTTCATGGAGAAAATCAGCCATCTTATCTTTTACTGCCTTAAGTTCAGGATACAGACTGTACGCTGCAGTTTCAAGATCATTGTGCAGATACCCTTTAATATCCAGCCTTCCGTCTGATTTACATATATTTAACAGCGCATTATTATTAAATTTTCTGTTTTTTGTCAATGCTAAATCAACATTTTTGTAAACCGCTGCCGTTGATGCACTGAATCCCGGATATACAAGCAGTATATAATAAGGCAGAAAAACATTACAGATATCAAGTTTTTCACCTGTGCCCCTTGCAATCGCATTTCCTCCCTGAATAAAAAAAGGGACGTCAGCACCAAGCTTACGTCCCATTTCCATCAGAAAAGAATTTGAAAAAGGGAAATCATACCATTCATTCATCGCTTTGAGCACACAGGCGGCATTACTGCTGCCTCCTCCAAGCCCCCCGCCCGGTGGAATCCTTTTATTTATTTTTATACCGACACCCCTGTTTGAGTGTTTTTTTACAGAATTCAGGGGAAGGCTGCTGATAAAAAATTCAGCGGCTTTAAAGGCAAGATTAGAGTTATCCTCCGGAACATGTGGATGACTGCATTGAACTGAGATCTCTTTTGCTTTAAAATCAAACTCCAGGTCATCCCCGAGTTCAAGCTCTGTCATCAGTGTAAAAAGGTCATGAAATCCATCTTCTCTTTCTGCGGTTACATAAAGAAAAAGATTGATTTTCGCAGAAGAATGCAGGCAGATCATAAACCTTTTGCCCTGGCAAAGGCCATTTTCAGTTCATGGAGAAGACTTCCCATTAATTTTACTTCGTCTTCCTCTAAATTCCCCCGTGTTTTTTTTTCCAGCATTATAACCATATCTATTGTCTGTTTAGCAAGATCAAGATCCCTTACCCTTGCTCCGGTGGATGGTTCCGGCATCTCCCCGAGGTGAACAAGGGCAGAAGAATAAAGAGACAAAATAAAAGTGGAAAAAGCAACTTCAGGCATGCTGTTTGCCTTACCTGGAGTGCCGCTGCCATCCTTCATTACAAAACCGTTTCCTTTATCCATTTTCTACACCTTTTTTTGGTAAATATTCTTACCAGCGCTTTTATTTTCGCCTATTTTGGCCTTCACAATAGCATTCGTAGCTTCCCAGTCCCAAATAGGCGAATATGAAGCACTGGCCAGAATTGACATGATAAGGATCGAAAATTTACCTTTTTTAAAAATTTTTCCATTAATCCTGAGCTTATATCTAAAGCGGGCAATGCCCGCAACCCAAGTGCCTGCCTCAATTTCTTGTTCTTTTATTGCAAAAATTGAGGGGTAATGCACTAAAGATCAGGGTCAATATAATTCCATATCACCCTTGAATCCCCCTTTACCACAGAAGAAATATATCCGTCTACAATGAAATGTTCAACCCTGTAGATATCATCGTCAGCCATCAGCACAGTATTTAAATGATCAGGAACTTCAATTACTCTTACACCTCTCATACCCTGCAACCCCGTACCGATGAGTTTAAGCACCGCTTCCTTTGAAGTAAAACACCTGAAAAAGATCAGATTTATATTATCTGTTTCAAACAGGTCATTTTCCTCTGAACTGCATATACGTTTAAATAAAGGAATTGAGACCGGTTTTATCTTTTCAATATCAATGCCCGTATCAGAACGTGCAACAATTCCTGCCGTACAGCCTGGTTTATGTGAAATAGACCAGTAAATTCCACGGCAGGAAAGGGGTTTTCCCTTTTTATTTTTTTTTAACTTATCAGGATAAAACCCTGAATATTCCCCTGAAATCCTGAGACTCTGCCTTGCATACCTGCCAGGAAAAATCGTTTTATCCCTTGATTTAAGCTGTCCGGATGTTTCAGGTACTTTTAAAAGAACAGGATAAAGGACTGAAATGTCTGTTTCCTCCCGGTATGGTGTATCATTTCGCAAGCATATCTTTCATCATTGCATCAACAGCCACAACTGCAGGAGAATCATCCGGAAGATCAATTAAAGATTTCCTTTCCATATCAAACTCTAGAAGGGCTTTGTCTTCAGGAATTTTGCAGACAATGGGGATATCGATTTTTTCAGCTTCAGCAAGAAAAACTGAGCCAAGTTCCTCGGGCGCCCTGTTCACAACAAGTCCTATATTGGTCACGGCAAGTTTGAGCCCGCCGAGCATCTCCTTTATTCTTGCAACTGCCCTTAATCCCCTTAAGGCATAATCTGTGACAAGAAGAAGCATGTCAACCTTTCCACTGGTACGCCTGCTTAAATGTTCCATTCCCGCTTCATTATCAACAAGAAGATATTTGTAATTTTTGCTCAATTGTTCTGTGAACCTGTTAAGGATATTGTTCACCATGCAGTAACAGCCCTGGCCTTCCTGACGTCCCATTACAAGGAGATCAAAGGCCTGGGTTTCTATGATAATCTGATTCATCAGCATTTCAATATAAACGATTTTATCCATACCGGATGGAACACCCTGGGGGTCACGCATAAAATCTTCCCTGACATCTCCAACGGTTTTTGTAACGTCCATTCCAAGGGTTTCACCAAGATTACTATTGGGGTCAGCATCAACTGCCAGCACTGGAGAAGCCCCGGTTTTTGCAAGATATCTCAAGGCGAGTGCAGAGACTGTTGTTTTCCCGACACCGCCCTTTCCGGCAAGCGCAATTATTTTACTCATTATTACTCCCAAATACAGGTTAAAAAAATAAATTTAAAAATTACTCATCAATAAAAACAGAAAAAAAACAGAAAAAATTTTGATCATACATCAAAGAATCTCGTTTCAATACCTGATTTTCAGATATACTGCCACAAAATATAAGGCAAAACAAAAAAAACGCAACAAGAAAAACAAAAGCAGATAAATTTTATAAGAAACTCAAATCACAGCTTAGTTACAAAAAATTGATTTGACAGATAAAAAAGGGTTCGATATAGATACCAGTGTTAAAAAATTTTATATGAAACTTCTTTTAAGTTCCTTTAAGAATCAGAGTTTCTATATTTATTTAGAGGCCGTCTGAGAGAATCCAGATCGGCCTCATGGCCGTTAGTTCAACCTTTGAAAAATGTTTATTTCCGTTCTAATTTTAAAACAATCATAAAAGATAAAAGGAGGACCGCTAAAATGTCAATGCTGGATAAATCCTGTAAAGGTTTCAACGAAGTCCTGGCCTCAAAGGCCCCTGTTCCGGGCGGAGGAGGAGCTGCTGCAATGGGAGGCGCCATTGGAATGGCTCTTTCCAACATGGTTGGAAACCTTACCGTGGGGAAAAAAAAATATGCCGATGTGGAAGAAGAGGTCAAAGATCTTCTTGAAAAAGGTGTAAAAATTATCGCTGAACTGGAAAGCCTTGTTGACAAGGATGCTGAAGTTTTTGAGCCCCTGTCCAAGGCCTACGGATTGCCAAAGAGCACTCCTGAAGAAATTGAATTTAAACAGAAAACAATGGAAGACTGTTGTAAAACAGCGTGTTCCGTTCCCATGGAAATTATGCGCAAAGCTTTTGCAGGTATAAAAATCCATGAAAGAATGGGCCAAATCGGCACAATGATCGCAATTTCCGATGTTGGATGTGGTGTTGCATTTATGAAGGCCGC
Organism: Desulfobacteraceae bacterium; assembly: GCA_015493575.1. Lineage (GTDB taxonomy): Bacteria > Desulfobacterota > Desulfobacteria > Desulfobacterales > Desulfobacteraceae > WGCX01. The sequence continues at coordinate 11,435 of WGCX01000315.1, forward strand.
CCTTGTTTCAGGAAGCCTTAATGTTATCATCAACCTTAACGCCATAAAAGATCAGGCATTTGTCAACGAGACAAGACAAGAGATGAACAAACTCCTTAAAGAGGGTTCAAAAATTGCCGATGAGACCTTTGATCTTGTGGTTTCAAAATTGACAAAATAGGGAGATTACAAAATGGCAGAAGCATTAAAAGGAAAACCCGTAGCCGATGCAATCAAAGCAGAACTTACAAAAAAAGTTGACGAACTCAAGGGAAAAGGCATCACCCCGAAACTTGGAATCATAAGAGTGGGAGCTCGTCCCGATGATCTGTTCTATGAAGGCGGAGCAAAAAAAACATGCAAAGCCGTGGGTATGGATTCCGAAGTGTTTGAATATCCCGAAGACATCGATCAGGCAGCATTTGAGAATGCTGTTAAAGAAGTCGGGGCAAAAAAAGATGTAAATGGGATACTGATGTTTTCCCCGCTTCCAAAAACTCTTGATGAAAGAAAAATAAGAACCCTGATTCCCGTGGAAAAGGATGTTGACTGTCTGACAATAGGAGGGGCAGCCAAGGTTTTTACAGATGATCCAACGGGGTTCCCACCTTGTACACCCAAGGCCTGCATGGAAATGCTGGATTTTTATAATATTCCCATTAAAGGCAAAAAATGTGTTGTTGTGGGAAGATCTCTTGTTGTTGGAAAACCCATGGCAATGCTTCTTTTGCGGGAACATGGCACTGTTACCATCTGTCATTCAAGAACGGAAAATCTTCCAGATGTATGTAAGGAAGCTGAAATCCTTGTGGCTGCAGTGGGCAGGGCAAAAATGGTTAAGGGTAATTTTGTAAGCCCCGGCCAGATCGTCATTGATGTCGGCATAAATGCAGATCCTGATAATCCCGGCAGATATTGCGGAGATGTTGATTTTGCAGAAGCAGAACCCATTGTTGAAAAAATTTCTCCCGTACCTGCAGGTGTGGGCTCAGTTACAACATCCGTGCTGTGCAAGCACACAATACTTGCATGTGAAATGCAGAACAAATAACAGGGGTAAATAACCGGCTTTTTTTATTTACCACCATTCTGTTGTAAGGGGCGGATTTCATATCCGCCCTTTTTTTATAAAAAAAGGCATTCAACCGGAGTTATTCCCATTGAACGCCTTTTTTATATTTTTCTATAGATCCGGATTTTCAATATATAAAATCCGGATCTGCAGTGTAACTTGTTACATAAATTTAGACTTGTTACATCAATTTAGAACAGACCGCTTACCTTACCCGTTGCAGTATCAACATCAACGCGTCTGAACGCTGGATTGGAGCTTGTACCAGGCATCAGGCTGATCGTTCCTGCGCATGGGCAGAGAAATTTAGCACCGGAATAGATCAATACGTCACGAATGGGCAGTGTCCAGCCTTTTGGAACTCCCTTGAGGGTTACATCGTGACTGAGGCTGAGATGGGTTTTTACCATCATGGTTGCAAAATCATCATATTTCGGATCTGCTTCAAGCATCTTTGCCTTTGCTTCAGCATCCGGTGTCCATGAAACTCCGTCAGCACCGTAAACCTCTTTTGCTATTTTTTCCACACGATCCCTTAATTTCATCTCAATGGGATAGAGGAATTCAAAATTTGTCTCTTCATCACAGGCTTCCTTAACAGCTTCAGCAAGCTCTATGGCACCGTCGCCGCCATTTTCCCAGTGAGTTGACTTGGCACAGCGTGCACCGGCATCTTCGGCAGCCTTTCTTACCATTGCAATTTCAGCATCGGTATCTTCATGAAAGCAGTTGATGCATACAACAGGATTGATCCCTGATTTGCGTATGGTATTAATATGGTGAACCATATTGCACACACCTTTTTCCAGCAATCCGAGATTTTCCTTTTTATACTCTTCTGCAAGGGGAAGACCTGCAACAACCTTTGGTCCGCCACCGTGCATTTTCAGGGCACGGATAGTACTTGTTAACACAGATACATGGGGTTTCAAACCACTGTTACGGCATTTTACATTCCAGAATTTCTCAAATCCGATATCAGCTCCAAACCCACTTTCCGTTACATGATAATCAAACAGTTTCAAACCGACACGGTCAGCAATAATTGAAGACTGGCCAACTGCAATATTTGCAAATGGTCCTGCATGTATCATACAGGGCTGATATTCAGCAGTGCACATAAGTGTTGGATTAATTGTATTTCGCATCCATGCTGTCATGGCTCCGCCAACCTCAAGGTCACCGGTTGTAACGGGTTTTCCGGCTTTATCAAAAGCGACAGTTATCTCATCAAAGCGTTTTCTCATGTCTGCAAGGTCTTTGATAATGGAAAGGATGGCCATGAGCTCAGAACCAACGGCAATACCGAACTTGGACTGCATAGTGAACCCGTCATACCGGCCGCCCATACCAATAATGATATTTCTAAGACTCTGGGCGCAGTAGTCAATTATCCATCCAAGCTCAACCCTTGTTGGATCAATATCAAGACGACGCATCTTTGTAAGTCTCTGTAACTGCTCATCGTTGTAATTACGCTCATGCTGCATACGGGCGGTCAGGGCCACCATGGCAAGGTTGTGAGCATTCATGATATCATTGATATCACCTGTAAGGCCGAGAGAGAACTCAGTCATTGGAATAATAAGGGAATTACCGCCGCCTGCAGCAGTTCCTTTTATATTCATGGTGGGTCCGCCTGAAGGCTGTCTTAAAGCGCCGCCTACATTCAAACCAAGTTTACCCATACCTTCCATAAGACCACATGCCGTAGTACTTTTACCTTCACCGAGAGGAGTCGGAGTAATAGCGGTTACCTCGATATATTTCCCATCGGGTTTGTCTTTCAGCCTGTCAATTATTTTCAGAAAATCAAGTTTAGCAAGTCTGCCCATAGCAAGGACTTCATCCTGCTGCAAACCTAATTTTTCTCTCCACTGATCAGGTGTCGGCATATTTTTTTCCGCTGCTTCGGAAATCTGCCAGTCAGCCATCTCTACTGCATTATAAGCCATTTTGCCCATCCTCCTAAATTTAAAATAAATTTTTTGACGGAGAAATTTCTCCCTCACCATTTCCATAAAAACAAAGAAAAATCCGCAAAAATATATAAGCACTCAAACTTTTCAGCTTTTTCCATGTAATCTTTATGAATTTATTAATTCAAATTTTGCTGATTGATGCTGATTTATACTTTTACGGAGTTAATCAAATATAATACACAAAATTTCCCGTAATAATTTTTCAAAAAACAAGGTTGAAATTAAGGTATTTTTCTTAAGTCAGATCCCCTACCATAAAAAAAAAAATCAGTCAACACTATTAGAAGAAATTAAAACTTTTCCATGGCGATGCATCACCTTAAGCCGGTTGAATCCTGGCAAAAGTACCGGTATCTTATCATTGATGTGGTTGAAAGCAAATCACAGCTTGCCTGTTATACTTATAATATCCGGCATATTCAATACTGATGGTCTCGTAAAAAGTCGAAAATGCTAAAACTGCTATTAATAATTTCAGTGTGTTACGACTGAAAAAATGCCAAAATCTGACTTTTGACAGGTTCATCAATACTGAAAATAAAATAATTAAAAGCAATGAATAGATTTTATTTTATTTATTAATTAAATAATATAAATACCCTCATCTGTTGACAAATTTTGATTCAGGTTGTAAAGAAATCTATTTAATCGAGTTAAACCGTCTACCGGTTTTGACTCTTTTTTTAAGTTTTTGTGATGGTTACTATGGTAATTTGAAAATTAATGACCATTTTAGTCAGTACGACCATTATACCATTATGATAAAATAGTGAACCCGCAACCAATAACAACCAACATTTTATAAGGAGGTCAAAGTGGGATTTGAAATTACAAAAGAATCCTATGCCGGCGGAATCAAGGAAATCACCATAGGGAAAGGTGATAAAGCCCTCACTGTCGGTGGAGAAACATGCTATCCTTTTTACCAGTTTGAAGGCGAAATACCCAACAGACCCATTATTGCTATGGAAATATGGGATATGGAACCGCCTGAATGGCCGGCGGCAGCACTTGAGCCATTTAAAGACGTTCTCACTGATCCTGCTGCATGGGCAAAAAAATGTGTTGATGAATACGGCGCACAGGCAATTGTTCTGCAACTGAAAAGCATCGATCCCAATGATAAGGATGCAAGTCCTGAAGAAGCTGCTGCAACGGTAAAAAAAGTTCTTGCAGCAATTGATGTACCCCTTATTCTGTGGGGATGCACAGCTCCTGCCAAGGATGAAGAAGTTCTCAAGAAAATTGCCGAAGAATGTCAGGGTGAAAATCTCACCATAGGCCCTGTTGAAGAAAAAAATCACAAGGGAATCGGCGCTGCTGCAATGGGCTATGGACATACCATCATATCCTCCTCTCCAATTGATGTTAACCTTGCAAAACAGGTTAATATTCTTCTCGAAAATCTTGGGATGCCTTTGGACAAAGTTATTGTTGATCCCACAACGGGCGGCCTTGGATATGGCATGGAGTATTCCTATTCAGTAATGGAACGTCTTGCCATGGCAGCCATGAATCAGGGTGATGACAAACTCCAGAATCCCATGATCAACAACCTTGCCAATGAAGTGTGGAAATGCAAAGAGGCTAAACTCACCGTTGAAGGGGAGCCTCTGCTTGGAGATCCTGAAAGACGTGCCATACTCATGGAATCCATTGGTGCAGTTTCATATCTCATGGGCGGATCAAACATACTTATAATGCGTCACCCTGAATCAATAAAACTTACAAAAGCATTTATTGACCTTATCATGGATGGGGGATCAGCAATGGATGTCGGCCCCATTAAAAAACGTCTTGATGATGTTGATATAGATTTTGCAGCCCTTGCACCTGAAGTTGATCTGACCATTGAAGAAGAAGCAGGCTCTGCAAAAAAAGCCGCTCCTGCAAAAAAAGAAGAAAAACCTGCTGCCAAACCTGCTGCAAAGGCTGAACCTGCTCCTGCTGCGAAGGCTGAAAAAACCGTACCTGCAGAAACTCCGGCAGCTCCGGTAAAAGAGGAAAAACCCGCTGTTGATGCCAAGGCAGAAGCAGAAGCTGCTGCAAAGGCAAAAGCTGAAGCAGAAGCAAAGGCAAAGGCAGATGCCGAAGCAAAAGCAAAAGCCGAGGCAGAAGCAGAAGCAAAGGCAAAAATTGAAGCGGAAAAACAGGCTGAAAAGGATGCCGCTGCAAAACTTGAGGCTGAAGAACAGGCATTAAGAGATAAAAGAGCGGCAGAAATGGCAAAACATGCTGCTGAGCAAACTGCTGCACCTAAAGCAGAAATTAAAAAAACAGCAGCAAAAACGCAGTTGTCAAAAACTGCAAAACTTTTAAATCAGCTTAAAAAACGTAGATAAAAGACAGAGCATAGCCCCTTACAATAAAAAATGATTAATGCTTTGTTAAAAACATTAAATCAATCAAGAGGAGGAACCTCTAATGGCAGAAGTAAAAAAAATAAAGGCAGCAAAAAAACCAAAACTTGCTGATCCAAAGGAAGCTTCAATTGATCTGACATCACAGGAATTGATTGCACATGCCCAAAAACTTGGTGTGGAAACAATTTTTGACCGTGCAATGAACTTAAAACCCTGTGCCATCGGCATCCAGGGCATCTGCTGCAAGAACTGCGCAATGGGTCCCTGCAGACTGCCCCTTCCAAAGGGCGGAATAGAAGGTGAAGACACAAGAAAAGGTATGTGCGGAGCAACTCCAAACACAATTGCCGCAAGAAACTTTGTAAGGATGATTGCAGCAGGCTCTGCTGCACATTCAGACCACGGCAGGGGTGTTGCAGAGGTGTTTCTCTCTGCGGCGAAAAAAGAAACAGATGCATACAAAATAAAAGATGTCGATAAACTTCTTGATATTGCGCCATGGCTCGGCGTTGAAACAACCGTGGAAGTTGATGGAGAAGAGCTTGACAGGGATATTGATGAAATCGCCGTTGAAGTCGGTGAAAATGCTCTTAAGGAATGGGGTAAAAACGAAGGCGAACTTCTCTACGCAAAAAGAGCACCAGCCCCTCTTTATGCTAAATGGAAAAAGAACGGTGTTATCCCGAGAAATATTGACAGAGAAATCGTTGAAATCATGCATCGCACCCATATAGGTGTTGACCAGGATTATAAGAACCTGATTAAACAGGGTACCAGAGCAGCCCTTTGTGATGGCTGGGGCGGTTCTATGCTGGCAACTGATCTTCAGGATGTTCTTTTCGGAACTCCTTATCCTCTTCAGTCCGAGGCAAACCTTGGCGTGATGAAAGAAGACCATGTAAACCTCATCGTTCATGGTCATGAGCCGGTTCTTTCCGAAATCATTGTAGCTGTGGCCCAGTCCCAGGAGATGATTGACTATGCAAAAACAAAGGGAGCCAAAGGTATTCAGCTTAGTGGAATCTGCTGTACTGCAAACGAGCTTCTCCAGCGCCATGGAATCCCCACTGCAGGTAACTTTCTCCAGCAGGAACTTGCCATTATAACAGGGGCATGTGATGCCATGGTTGTGGATATCCAGTGTATCATGCAGAACCTTGCAAATGTTGCAAAATGCTTCCATACAAAACTCATCACAACCCATCCCCTCGGGAAAATGGAGCAGGAAAATGTTATCCATATTGAGTTTAACGAGCATTATGCCCTGGAAGATGCAAAACGCATTGTTAAAATGGCAATTGACAACTTTGAAAACCGCAAAAGCGAAGTGATGATTCCCCAGCATAAAACCACTCAGATCGCAGGATTTGGTGTTGAATCCATTAAATATCACCTTGGCGGAACATTCAGGGGCGATTATTACACACTTAACGACAATATCATTAACGGCAGAATCCGAGGTCTTGCAGGTATAGTCGGATGCAACAATGCAAGGTCAAAACACAATGATCAGCATGTAACGATTGCCAAGGAACTGATCAAAAACGATGTCCTTGTCCTTACCACAGGATGCAGTGCCATTGCATGTGCCGAAGCAGGACTTATGACCCCTGAGTCTGCCCAGGTTTATGCGGGCCAGGGCCTTGCAGAAGTATGTGAAACAGTTGGTATTCCACCTGTTCTTCACCTTGGTTCCTGTGTTGACAACAGCCGTATCCTCCTTGCTGCAACTGAAGTTGTAAAAGCAGGGGGACTTGGTGATGACATCAGTGATCTACCCGCTGCAGGAAGTGCTCCTGAGTGGATGAGTGAAAAAGCGATTTCCATTGGTCATTATTTTGTTACATCTGGTGTTTACACAGTATTTGATCTCCCGTTCCCAACATCGGGAGCTCCTGTTTTCCACAATTATATCACCAAAGAACTTGAAGAAATCTACGGTGGAATGTGGGCTTTTGCATCGGATCCCATCGAACATGCCCATAAGATGATTGCCCATATAGACAAGAAAAGAAAAGCCCTTGGTATTGACAAGGCAAGGGAAAGAGTTCTCATGGACTTTGATGACCGCCGGGCTCTGTAAAAATACATCTCACATGAGGTGAGACATATGCCTTTATATAAATTTAATACAAATTTTTAATCTTTTTTAAAAAAACGGATTAATAAATCCTCAACGAAGGAGGACGTAATGTCAAAATTAATAGCATTTGCAGCCATTCAGGGCGGTTACAAAGTTGTTGCTCAGGCTGAGGGAGCATATCATAAAGCTCTTGAAACCTATAACGCCGATACAAAAGTTGGTTTTCCAAACACCGGTTATTATTTACCTGTAATTTATTCCCTTTTTGGAATAAAAATCGAAACCCTTGAAGATATGAAGGCTCCCCTTGAAATTGCAAGGGGCCTTCTGCCTCCCCATATTAAAGGTAAACACTGGCTTCCCTATCTCGGGCCTCTCCTTGATGCCGGTATGGCAGGAATAATCTCCTATGAAATCATAGAAGCACTGAGATATCTTAATGAGCCTGATTTTTATCTCCATGCGGAAGATCCTGATATAGAAGCAGGTAAATTATGGACAGGTGCTGCCGATGATGTTGTTTTCAGGAAAAGAGGTGTTGAATTTGTTGACGGTTCCGCTCCCGGATTTGCAGCCATTGTAGGCTCTGCTCCTGATCCTGAAATTGCAAAAATGATTGTTGAAGATTACCAGAAAAAAAGTCTCTATATCTTCCTTGCTGCAAACCACAACGGAACAACCGTTGCGGAACAGCTCATTGAGGCAGGGGTGCAGATCGGCTGGAGCACAAGGATTGCATGTTTCGGACCTGATATCTCTTCTGCTGTATTTGCATTAGGCTTTGCAAACAGGGTTGCCATGGCATTTGGCGGTATTGAGCCAGGCGATTACAAAAAAATCCTCAAATACAACAAAGACAGGGTTTTTGCCTTTGTAAACGCTCTTGGTGATGTTGGAACAGAATGGGGTGTTGCAGCAGCAGGTGCAGTAAACTGGGGTTTCCCAACCCTTGCCGATACGGATATCACACAGATACTTCCAACAGGTATCTGTACATATGAGCATGTTGTTGCACCGGTCGCCTATGATGAAATATGCCAGAAATCAATTGAAACAAGGGGACTTAAGGTTAAAGTATCTGAAATAAATATCCCGTGTGCATTTGGTCCTGCATTTGAGGGTGAGCGCGTCAGGGGAGCTGATCTTTTTGTCCAGTGCGGCGGTGGAAAAACACAGTGCACAGAGCTTGTAAAATCAGCTGATATGAATGAAATTGAGGATGGAAAGATAAGTGTTGTAGGCCCCGATATTACAGATCTTAAGCAGGGGGATACTTTCCCGCTTGCAATCTATGTACAGGTTGCAGGCCGTGAATTCCAGGAAGATTTTGAGCCGATCCTTGAAAGGCAGATTCATCATCTTGTAAATTATATCCAGGGTATCATGCACATAGGCCAGAGGGATATTTCATGGATACGTGTCAGTAAGGCAGGCGTGGAAAAAGGTTTTACCTTGAAAGACATCGGTGTTGTCCTCCATGCAAAGTTCCACCAGGAATTTGAAAAAATTCTTGACAAGGTTCAGGTCACACTGTTCACAAAGCAGGAGGATGTTGACAAATGGACCAAGATCGCAAGGGATGAATACCATACACGTGACGCACGTGTTGATTCAATGACCGATGAAAGTGTTGAGACATATTACTCATGTACGCTATGCCAGTCATTTGCACCAAACCATGTCTGCACGGTAAGCCCTGAAAGAACAGGTCTTTGCGGAGCATACAACTGGATGGACTGCAGGGCTTCATATGAAATTAACCCAACCGGCCCAAACCAGCCCATTGAAAAGGGAGAATGCCTTGATCCAAAGCTGGGTCAGTGGAAGGGTGTTAATGAATTTGTCAAAAAGGCCTCCAGAGGCGCCATTGAAAAATACAATCTTTATTCCATGGTATATGACCCCATGACTACCTGCGGATGCTGCGAGTGTATTGCAGCAATGCTTCCATCATGTAACGGTATTATGACCGTTGGAAGAGATTATCTCGGTGAAACGCCATGCGGAATGAAATTTACAACTCTTGCTGGTGTTATGGGCGGTGGCGCTTCCTCACCTGGCTTTGTGGGACATTCAAAATACAACATCACCCAGGGTAAATTTCTCCTTGGTGACGGCGGACTTTTAAGAATGGTCTGGATGCCCAAGATGCTTAAGGAAGAGCTTAAGGACAGGTTAATCGCCAGAGGTGAAGCAATGGGCGTTCCCGGGCTTTATGACATGATTGCCGATGAAACCGTTGGAATAACGGAAGAAGAAATCCTTCCCTTTCTCCAGGAAAAAGGTCATCCTGCACTTACCATGGAGTCTTTAATCGGCTAATGATCAAATAACTGACCTGTGACCCCTTGGTTTCAGGTCAGTTCATGATTAAACTATATTTAATAAAACGAAAAAGATGGCCCGGGCCACCAGAAATTTTCCGGGCCATCATTTCCTTTTATAAGAAATAACACATAAATCATTACATTTATTTATTTTTTTGTCAGAATCGTTGATTCTTTGAGGCAAATCCGGGTCAATCCAGATTTGCCTCATGGCAGTTATACAGATTATGTACGAATTATAGGTAAACATACAATTTTTTTATTTTAGAATTTAAGGAGATAGAAATGGCATTAACCGGTATACAGATATTCAAACTCCTTCCCAAAACAAACTGCAAGGAGTGTGGTGTTCCAACATGCCTTGCCTTTGCAATGAATCTGGCTTCAGGGAAAGCCGAGCTTGACAGCTGTCCCTATGTATCCGATGAATCAAGGGAAAAACTTGCCGAAGCATCAGCACCTCCAATCCGTCCTGTAAAAGTTGGTAAAGGTGTCAGGGCAGGAGTTACAGGTGGGGAAACAGTTTTGTACAGACATGAAAAAACTTTTTTCAACCCCACGCTCCTTGCTGCAACAATAACATCCGATACAGATGCTGCGGATCTTGAAAAAAGGCTTAAAGTATTTAATGCATTCCAGTATGAACGTGTGGGGCTTAATTTAAGACCTGAACTTATTGCTCTTAAAGATGCAGGAAATGGCAAAGATGCCTTTGCTGAACTTGCAAAGACAATTGCTGAAAAATCTGAATTCAACCTTATTCTCATGACCGAAGACCTTGATGTGATGAAGGCCGGAGTTGACGCAGCAGGTTTTAAGCGACCCCTTCTCTATGCAGCAACCAAAGACAATGCAGACGACTTTGGAGCTCTTGCAAAGGATAGCGGACTGCCCCTTGCAGTAAAGGCTGAATCCATTGATGCTCTTATTGCTTTAACTGAAAAACTTACAGGCATGGGATTAAAGGACCTTGTTATTGATTCAGGATCAAGGGAGATCAAACAGGCCTTTGAGGACCAGATCGCAATCAGACGTGCTGCACTCAAGGCAGGCAACCGTGCTCTTGGTTTCCCCACAATCACCTTTCCATGTGAAATGGCTTCAAACCTTGATATGGAATCACTTATTTCAGCCATGTTCATCGCAAAATACGGCGGAATTGTTGTGATGTCAGATTTTACAACGGAATCGATCTTTCCATTGCTTCTTGAAAGGCTCAATATATTTACTGATCCACAGAGACCAATGACTGTAACCGAGGGTATATTTGAAATTGGTTCACCCGATGAAAACTCTCCTGTGCTTGTTACAACAAACTTTGCACTTACATATTTTATTGTATCCGGCGAAATTGAAGGAAGTAAAGTTCCTTCATGGCTGCTTGTAAAAGACTCTGAAGGCTTAAGTGTTCTTACTGCATGGGCAGCCGGAAAATTCAGCGGCGATGATGTCGGACTTTTTGTTAAAAAAAGCGGTATCGCAGATAAGGTTAAACACAAAGAACTGATAATTCCAGGATATGCAGCAGCCATTGCAGGTGAAGTGGAAGAAGAACTCCCGGACTGGACAATTACCGTCGGCCCGAGGGAAGCAGCTCACCTTGCTGCATTTCTCAAGGCAAGATAGATAGTAAACGCTTACAGTCTGGAATTGACTGTGAATGGCTACGACAATTTATTGCCGGAGATAACGGTTAATTATTTTTTAGTTGACCTCTCCGGCATTAACAGTTATGTATATTTTTTATAATATAACCTCATAACTGCAAAGGAGAACATAAATGATACTTTTTGGAGAAAGTCTGAACGTTATTTCCAATGTGATCGGCAAGGTATTCAAGGAACCCGATCCTTCCAAGCGTGACCCTGAAGTCATCCAGAAGGAAGTGCTCAGGCAGAAGGACAAGGGTATGGATTACATTGATATCAACCTTGGGCCTGCTAAAAAATTCGGTGTTGAGCTGATGCCCTGGGTCTGCAATGTTGTTCAGGAGGCTGTGCCTGGCATGCCTCTGCTTCTTGATTCATCAAACATCGATGCCATAGAGGCAGGTCTTAAAGTCCTGAAACCGGCTGATCAGCCGCATATAATCAATTCAATCATGGTAAGACCTGCAAGATACGAGAAAATGGTTCCCCTTGCAGCACAATACGATGCTGATTTTATTGCACTTATGTGGGGTCCCGAGGGTCTTCCAAGGGATGAGAACGAGCGTGCAGCACTTGCTGTGGAGCTTCTCTATTTTGCCAATGAAGCTGGCATTCCCAATGAAAAGATCTGGGTGGACGGGATTGTAACACCTGTGAATATTCAGCAGCCACAGGCAATAAGCCTGATGAATTTTACCGCAATGATTGAGGATATTGCACCCGGTGCAAAGACCACCTGCGGTCTTTCCAATATTTCAAACGGACCTCCTGATCATCTGCGCCCCATTCTTAACCAGACTTATATGGTAATGCTCCAGAAACACGGAATGAAATCAGTTATTTCAGATCCCCTTGACGATCAGCTGACTGCAATTGCAAAGGGAAAACGCCAGGATATTGTTGATTTAATCTATAAAGTTATGGATGACAGTTCATCTGTCGATCCTTCAAGTCTGTCTGAAGAACTCCTTGCTTATTACAAAACCGTAAGGGTTATACTTGGAGAAACTCTGTACTCTGACTCATGGCTTGAACTTTAAGGTCAATTCTTAAATCAAATACTTAAATAACCAGCGATATACTGATCTGGTTAAAAGACCTTTTATAACCTCTCCTTATTATTTCTTTATGAATAAGGAGGGGTTTTTTTATTTATTCACCGCTTAGCTGCCTGTAGCCGGCATTTGCTATTGACTTGTCGAATTCAGGCATTATTTTAGTAGTGCTTCGGCCAGCACACCATATTCGCCCATTTTGGCCTTCACAATTGCATTTGTATGCTTTTGCAGTCCCAAAACAGACAAATATGAAGAACTGCTCAAAATTAACATGATAAGGGAGAAATGGCCAGGAACCTGAGGTATTAAATTTTTGCAATTAAAAAAAATTAAGATGGAAATATGCTGAAAAAAAAAGATAACAAATGGTTTTACATTGTTGTACAGAATCCGGGGACATTGAACGAAGAATACATGGGTTTCAAGCATGACGAAACAGATAAAACATTTATTCCTGCATTTGCAACCAAAGAAGAGGCCCAGCAGTGTTTTCTTATGATGCCGAAGGATGTGATGCATAATAAATTTGAGGTGCAGGCTGTGATACAGGAAGACTTGATCTCCATGGCATCCACAAGTGGATTTCACGTCTTTTTAATGGATGATACGGGTAGAATCAAACAAAGGCTTGGTTAATCCGGGCTAATCCAGACAGGCATCATAGCCGTTACAAATAATAACGCGTATATTTTTACGCATATTTCATAATTTGTTGTGAGACGGTTCCGGGTCTGAATCCGGATCGGCCTCGTGGCAGTTAATGGAGAAATACTTTGAGCTTAAAATTAGCCATAGGCGGTAAAGGCGGAGTTGGAAAAACTACTTTTACATCTCTTATTGCAAGGTGTATTGCAGATATGGACAAAGAGAAAAGAGTTATTGCCATAGATGCTGATCCGGTAGCAAATCTTGCTGCTGGACTGGGGATTCCTGAGGATCAGCCTATAACTCCGGTTGCCGAGCTGTCAGATCTCATTGCCGAACGTACAGGGGCTCAACCCGGTACCATGGGAGGTTTTTTCACAATTAATCCAAAAGTTGATGATATACCGGATAGATTTTCCATAGAAAAGGACGGGGTAAAGCTTCTTGTCATGGGGACAGTAAAAACAGGAGGTTCAGGGTGTATATGCCCTGAAAGTACAATATTGAAAGCCCTGATGAACCATCTTGTCCTTTTCAGAAACGAAGTAGTAATAATGGATATGGAAGCAGGAGTTGAACATCTTGGCAGGGCAACATCCGGATCAGTTGATGCACTTGTAATTATTGTAAATCCTGGAAAACGCAGCAGGGTTGCAGCAGAAAGGATCAGAAAACTCGGAACAGATATCGGAATCAAAAAAATTCTTGTGATCGGAAACAGGGTAAGATCGGAAAAAGACAAAGACCTTATAAGAGAATCCCTGCCGGATTTTGAAATTCTTGGCTTTTTACCTGAAATAGAAGAAATAGCAGAGGCTGACAGAAACGGTGTCCGTCCCTTTGAAGATATTACCCAGATACCCGCTGAACTCAAGCAGATTGCCCGGCAACTCACCGCCCTTGGGCAGTGATCCGGTTTATTGTTTTTTATTATTTTTAAAGATATGTACGGGCGGATTCCATATCCGCCCTCTATACATAAAATACTTTCACACACACGGCAGGTGCGGATTTGAATTTTCCACAACTTTCCATAATTACATTATGGCGCCGAACCTGCAATTGCCGTAACAGCTCAGGCATTTAACGCATTTATCCTGATCGATAAAAGCAACCTCTTTTTTCTTCCAGGTAATTGCATCGGCAGGGCATCCCTTAAAGCAGGCACCGCATTTTTTACATTTCTCAGGATCAACTTCAAACTTCAAAAGAGCTACACATGTTCTTGCAGGACACTCCTTGCGGTAGATGTGAGCCTCATATTCATCCCTGAAATATCTCAGGGTTGCAAGAACCGGGTTAGAAGCTGTCTGACCAAGACCGCACAGGGCTGACTGACCAACCACATGGGTGAGCTCTTCAAGCTCTTCAATATCTCCGGGTTTTCCCTTTCCCTCACAGATATTTTCAAGGATTGTCAGAATTCTCTTTGTTCCTTCACGGCAGGGGGTACATTTCCCGCATGACTCATCCTGGATAAAATCCATGAAATAGCGTGCCATATCAACCATACAAGTCCTGTCATCCATGACAATGGCACCACCTGAACCCATTATGGCTCCAACTTTGGCAATTTCCTCATAATCAACAGGAGTATCAAGATATGCCTCGGGAACGCATCCGCCTGAAGGACCTCCAAGCTGAACCGCCTTGAATTTTCTCTTATTTGGAACTCCACCGCCGATATCATATACAATGGTTCTAAGCGTTGTACCCATGGGAACTTCAACAAGCCCTATATTTGTTATATCACCTGATAAAGCAAACACCTTGGTACCCTTACTTGTATTGGTTCCAATACTTGCATACCATGCCCCGCCCTTTAAAATAATCTGGGCAACATTGGCAAGGGTTTCAACATTATTTAGGATTGTCGGTTTTTCCCAGAGCCCCTGGTTTGCAGGAAAAGGCGGTCTGGGTCTGGGCATACCCCTTTTCCCTTCAATGGATCTCATCAAAGCAGTTTCTTCACCGCATACAAAAGCACCTGCACCCTGGTAAATTTCAATGTCAAAATCAAAACCAGAGCCTAATATATCTTTTCCAAGAAGTCCGTATTCATTTGCCTGTTCAATTGCTATGGTAAGTCTTTTTATGGCAAGTGGATATTCAGATCTGCAATAAATATAACCTTTATGTGAATTAATAGCTTTTGCAGCAATGATCATACCTTCAAGTACAGCATGAGGATCTGATTCCAGAACAGTCCTGTCCATAAACGCACCGGGGTCGCCTTCATCTGCATTACAGAGAACGTATTTTTCATCACTTTTAGCACCCATGGCGAATTTCCATTTAAGACCGGTTGGGAAACCAGCTCCACCCCTGCCCCTTAAGCCAGACTCAAGCATCTCATCAACGATCTGCTCCGAAGTCATTTCTGTCAAGGCTTTTGCAGCACCGAAATAACCATCTCTTGCAATATATTCATCAATAATTTCAGGATCTATAACACCTTTGTTACGCATCACCCTGAACACCTGGGGTTCAAAAAAGGGAATATCATCGAGTTTCGGAATTTCATCCTTTGGAGCAGGTTCCTTATATAGAAGACGTTCAACGGGATTGCCTTTAATAAAATGCTCCTCAACAAGTTCTGCTGCATCTTCAGGTTTAATATTCTGATAAAACACGCCCCCGGGCTGAACCGTCATAACAGGGCCAATGGCACAGAAACCGTTACACTCTGTCATTTCTATTTCTATTTTGTTTTCCAGACCATGTTTTTTTATTTCATCTGAAAGAGCTGTTTTAACCTTTTCACTTCCTGCAGCGCTGCATCCCTCTCCGCCACAGAGCATCAGCTGAATTCCGGTTTCATTCATACTTTACTCCTGATCGTATTAAACTAATGTTAAGCGTTCACACTGTCCCGCGTCTCAATCGACTGATTATTCGTAGGCTTCAAGAACATCCTTAACCTTTTGTGATGTCATTTCACCATGGATATCTTTATCCACAATCATCACAGGGGCAAGGCCGCATGCGCCGAGACAACGGACACATTCAAGGGAAAAACGCCTGTCATCGGTTGTATCACCCTCTTTTATTCCATATTCTTTATGGACACTCATCATTGACTCTTTACTTCCTTTAACATAGCAGGCAGTGCCTGTGCATATCCTTATGGTATGTCTTCCCTTGGGTTTCAGTGAAAAAAAGGAGTAAAATGTTGCAACACCAAAAACCTGACTTATGGGGAGTTTAAGTTCCTTGCTCACATACTCTAAAAGCGTACCCGGAAGATAGCCAACAACGTTCTGAGATTCACGAAGAACAGTAATCAGAGAACCGGGTGTACCTTTCCATTTTTCAATCACCTGATCAATTTTTTCCCACATATCACGTTCTATATCCGGGTGGTGAGGATAAACGCAGTCTTTCATATTCTTCTCCAATATTCTTCTCCCTCAAGAGATATATTAATATTTTTTCCTGAAATCAAATCATATGCAACCTTTGCACAACGTCCACTTCTGCCCTATTTCCATATCAGGATAGAATTTAAAGTCCCAAAATACAAGATTAACGATGCCCGCAACACATTTACACCATCCACATTTCTCGTTTTTTTTACAAAAAAAATTTGAAAAATTAAGGAGTTAGGCACCAAATGTATTATCGGGATTATATATTCCCTTTTTCATGAACTCAAAAAAAAATTGAATCATAAATTTAATTTCATAATCACCGTAAATTGTCAATATTCTATTACACTTTTTATACGATATATCTATTTATGCCCCGTTGATTACAAAGTCAATAGTAAATGGTTCTAACTACTATATATTTTTGTCAAAAGCTAAAATTTTCGCTGAAAAATGAATTGATATTATATTTTTTATATGAAATAAAACGTAAGTTATTATTTTTATATGAAATTTATTGCGGGGTAAATCTGTACCAAACCAGATCTGCCTCATTGTTGCTATATGCACTGGAATATGCCGTTGAATATAAAATGGAGCATTTATCTCACAGATAAATACAACATAAATGAAATATGAGGTAGTAATGTCATTTTTTAAATTTTTTACACCAATATCCTATTGGTTACTTATTGTGCTGTGGTCATTTATCTTTTTTTTCTATATCAGAAGAATCCTCACCGGAAAGCTTGAAAATAAATTATTCAGTACTCTGCTGATAATTCTGGCAATTGATGCTTTTCGCACTTTGTTTGAAAGTGTTTATTTCGGCCTGTGGTACACTTCCCGTGTTGGATTTATTCCTGCTTCAATACATCATTTTCTTACACGCCCGGAAAATGTTTTTATTCCAAAAAGCTTAAATGTTGTGGCGGCAGTATTGATAATTCTTATACTGTTACGTCGATGGATTCCCGAAGAAACAGAAGAAAGGATTAAAGAAATTA
This sequence comes from Desulfobacteraceae bacterium, assembly GCA_015493575.1. Classification (GTDB taxonomy): domain Bacteria; phylum Desulfobacterota; class Desulfobacteria; order Desulfobacterales; family Desulfobacteraceae; genus WGCX01. The sequence goes on from WGCX01000315.1 coordinate 28,968, forward strand.
ATTATTTGAAGAAACTTGAAAAAGAAATTAATACCCGTAAACAGGCACAGCTTGAAAAAGAAAAACTTATCAAAGAACTGCAGGAAAATCTTGATCAAGTTAAATTATTAAGCGGGTTGCTGCCTATCTGTGCATCATGTAAAAAAATCAGAGACGACAAAGGATACTGGAGACAGATAGAATTATATATACACGATCACTCAGAAGCGGATTTCAGTCACGGCATCTGTCCTGAATGCGCAAAAAAACTTTATCCTGAATTTGCAGATACACTGAATGATAAAAAAAATTCAGGTAATGTGTAACCATATCCCTGCCTTTTTAAAATTTTCATAATAATTTTTTATTGTTTTCTTGACAAAAGGTAAAGTCATGTCCTATGACAGAATACTTCTGACAAAGAAAAAACGTATTAAATGAGGCCGGACTGGCCCTGAATCCAGATTCGCCTCATGGTGGTGATATAAAACTTCTGTTCAGCAAATTTAAAGACGAAATTTAAATGCACGCTTCAGGTAAAAGTTTTATTGCGGTCACAACTGCCATGGGCTGCAGGTTATATTTCCTTAAAGGTGTATGAAAACTGCTTAAAGGTTTATAAAAACCGCCATTTATTTTAATCAAAAAACAAAAAGTTTAAAGGATTATGAAGACTAATAATAAGCCAAAAATTACTTTATTTTATTGTATCAATGCATTTATGGAATCTGCTCCTGTGTTTGAGGGCTGCTCCATAAAAACAATTAAAATGGCATGTTCATCAATGACAAAGGATATTTTCCTCTTAAAAGCCTTTGAGGCAGGGGCAGATGCAGTTCTTGTATTTGCCTGTCCTGAAAAGCAGTGCCGCTATGTTGAGGGAGGCATAAGGGCAAGAAAAAGAATTGAATGGACTAAACATTTACTTGATGAGACAGGAATTGACGGCAGACGTCTTGCTATTTTCAATACCGATATAAAAGACCCGAAAGCCGCCGGAAAAATCATCAGGGAAACCATTGAACTTATTAATGAACTGGGACCCAATCCTGCTGCATGACAATTAAAAAAACTTACGGAGTAAACCTATGATAGTTGGTGAACAAAAACCGATTAAAGAGATCATGGAAAGTGTTGCGCCATACAAAAGAGTTCTCATCCTTGGCTGCGGAACATGTGTTAAAACATGTTTTGCAGGCGGAGAAGATGAGGTCGAAGTACTGGCATCTGCCCTTCGTCTTGCATTTAAGACGAAAAAGCAAAGATCAATTGAAATTGAAGAGCTGACAATTGAAAGGCAGTGTGAAAATGAATTTATCCAGGAAGCTGCAGCAGGCATCGGAAGAAATGATGTTGTGCTCTCCCTTGCATGCGGAGCCGGGGTGCAGGCAATGGCTGAGAGATTTCCAGCTGCTCCTGTTCTGCCCGGGGTGAATACAACCTTTATCGGCATACAGGATCGTCCGGGAATTTTCAGCGAAAGATGTTCCGGATGCGGTGACTGCGGACTTGCTCGATTCGGCGGCATATGCCCTGTTACAAGATGCTCGAAAAAGCTTTTGAACGGACCATGCGGCGGCTCCCAAAACGGCAAATGCGAGGTTGATCCCAGCATAGACTGTGCATGGCATTTGATCATAGAACGTCTGACTGAACTTGGGCAGTTAGATAATTTAAAAACATATATTCCCCCTAAAAACTGGCAGACCAGCACTTCAGGAGGGCCAAGAAAACTGGTCAGGGAGGATCAGATAATATGAGTAACGATGATATGACGATTAAACCATTGAGCAAATTACATGAAATTCTGCTGAACGGTGAATTTGCCGTTACAGGGGAATGCGGCCCCCCACGGGGAGCCAACAGAGAAGTTATTGCAAAAAAAGCAGGTCTTTTAAAAGGCTTTATTGATGCTGTAAATGTTACAGACAACCAGACGGCAATTGTCAGGATGTCAAGCATAGCAGGGGCTGTTCACCTTATTGAAGCAGGACTTGAACCTGTGATGCAGATGGTTGTAAGGGACCGCAACAGGATAGCTCTCCAGTCCGATATCCTCGGGGCCTATTCCATGGGAATCAGGAATATTTTATGCCTTTCAGGGGATCACCAGAGTTTCGGAAGCCAGCCAGATGCCCTGAATGTATTTGACATCGATTCCTTAAACCTTGTCCGCACAGTAAAGGATATGAGGGAAACAGGAAAAGACATGAGCGGATTTGAACTTGACATAGCTCCTGCAATGTTCATAGGAGCTGCGGCAAATCCCTTTGCAGATCCCTTTGAATACCGCGTTCTTCGTCTTGCAAAAAAAATAGATGCCGGGGTTGATTTCATCCAGACCCAGTGCATTTACAATATGGCCAGATTTAAGCAATGGATAAAAATGGCAAGAGAAGAAGGGCTTACGGAAAAGGTTTATATCCTTGGAGGAGTGACTCCCCTTAAATCAGCAGGCATGGCAAGATACATGAACAACAAGGTTGCAGGCATGGATATCCCCGATGAAATTATAAAAAGAATGGGGAGTGTCCCAAAGGAAGATGCAATTGAAGAGGGTATGAAAATCTGCCTTGAAACCATCGCTGAACTTAAGGAACTTGACGGTGTAAGCGGTGTCCACATCATGGCCATTGAGTGGGAAGAAAAAGTTGGCGAAATTGTAAAAAGAGCAGGACTTAAAAAATAGACCCTGATATTCATTTAAAGCGTTACACATAAAAGCGTTACACATAAGAGAGGCGAAAAAAATATGCCTGCAAAATATAATATTGCTGTAAAAGACACTCTGCCGAGGTTTTATCCCATTGGCAAGTATTCCACCGTTGAATTCAGGGAAGACTGTGCCGGAAGCTGCAGAGAATGCGTAAAAAAAAAATGCGTGTACGATATTTTTAAAAAAAATTATCTCCACATGAGTAAAATGGAGGACCCTGAATACCTTTATGAATGCAAAAGCTGCTTTCGGTGTGTCCAGGAATGCACAAAGGGAATTTTTTCAAGAATCATTAATCCTGAATACAGAACTCTTGGAGACGATTACTGGAGACCGGATCTCCTTCACACCACATGGTACCAGGCCCACACGGGAAAAGTGCCTGTGTCCGGCGCAGGGTACAGAGGACCGTTTGCCGGAAAAGGCTTTGATTCCATGTGGACGGACATGTCTGAAATTGTACGGCCCACAAGGGATGGTATCCATGGACGTGAATACATCAACACATCCATAGAGCTTTCAAGAAGACCTGACCATTTAAATTTTAACGCGGACGGCAGCCTTGAAACAAAAGAGATACCCATACTTGAAATTCCGGTTCCCATTTTATTCCAGATGCCCCCGTTTGGAATTTTAAGCAAAACAGTGCTTGTTTCAATTTTAAAAGCTGCAGGAGAAATAGGAACAAAATTGTTTCTTACCCCGGAAGATATATTTGATTTTCCCGGAGAAAAACTTGATAATGATCAATTAAACAAGTATGCGGACAATATTATTTTCTGCCTTGAAAAAGACAATTATGCTGATCATAAAGCTCTGATTGAAGAAAGTGCCATTATTGAACTGAAATACAGTCCAGGTATTGAAAAAGAGTTAGGTAAACTTAAAAGCATAAATAAAGATCTTATCATTTCCATTGGCATTCCACTTAATTCAAATGCCTGTTCTCTGGCACTTGAACTTGCAGAAGCAGGTGTTGATACCCTTCACTTTTACGCCGATAAAAACGGCAGAGAACTTGATTCTGAAAACCCGCGCTTTGTAAAGGATGTACTCAGAGATATCCATACAGGTCTTGTTAAAGCATCAATGCGGCGTATGGTCAACATTCTTGTAACAGGGGGCATTGCCCTTGCCGAGCATGTCAATAAAGCCATTATCTGCGGTGCTGACGGCGTTGTCATTGATCTTCCGCTTCTTATTGCAATGGAATGCAGGCTTTGTACAAGGTGCGAGAACGGATTATCATGCCCCGTTAAATTTGAATCCATTGACCCTGACTACGGCAGTCAGAGAATCGTCAATCTCATGGGTGCATGGCGCAACCAGATGCTTGAAATGTTAGGCGCAATGGGGCTTCGTGAAGTAAGGAGACTGCGCGGTGAAGTCGGCAGATCAATGTGGTTTGAAGATCTTGAAAAGGAAAGCTTTTCTCCGATCTTCGGAGAACGAAAACAAGCTCAATATACGGAATAAACTATGAAAAATAAAAATTTTAAACTGCCGGAAGTAAAGGAAGTTCCTTCAAGGTTTCGAAATACCATTGGCAAATATGTTATCAAAAGAAGCTCAAAATGCATATCCTGCGGACTGTGCGCAGAACTGTGTCCATATGGCGTACATTTAAGATTTGATAATTATTCAAAACCATTAAGGCCCGTTGAACACAAATGCATAGGGTTTGAATGCAGCAAAACAGATCATTACTGCATTGATAAATGTCCGGAAAATGCACTTTCCCTCAGGGAAAACCCTCTGCTTGAGACCCTTGGTGACTACAGGTGGACATCTGAAATGCTCCTTGCCCATTTTGCAATGGCTGAAACAGGAGATGTCCCAAAGGTGAATCTTGAGTACAGTCTTGGCAATTCAGGCGGGGGATTTGATAAAATGCGTTTTATCCATCCTGATCCTGAACAAACCATTGATATCAGTGATGAAGAGATTGACACCAGCATTGAACTTAATAAAACAGGGGACAACAGGCCTGCAAAAACAATTTCCATCCCATGCTATGGCGGCGGAATGTCCTACGGATCAACATCTTTAAGTGTGATTGTCGGAAGGGCAAGGGCAGCAAAAAGACTTAATTCCCTTGTCTGCACAGGGGAAGGAGGGTATCCTGAAAATTTTCTTCCCTACAAAGACCATGTGATCACCCAGGTGGCTACAGGGCTTTTCGGGGTCAGGGAGGAAACCATCCAGAACAGCCCGGTTGTGGAATTTAAATATGCCCAGGGCGCAAAACCCGGCCTTGGCGGACATCTTCTCGGAGAAAAAGTAACTGAGGCCGTTGCTGCAATGCGTGAAACCGTGGTGGGTCATTCACTTTTTTCGCCTTTCCCGTTTCACAGTGTTTATTCGGTGGAGGATCATAAAAAACATGTTGACTGGATAAAGGAGATAAATCATAAGGCCCTGTGCTCCATAAAGGTTTCCACTCCGACAGATGTTGATATGGTTGCCGTTGGTGCATATTACGCAGGTGCCCATATAATACACATTGACGGCAGTTACGGAGGAACAGGGGCTGCTCCTGATATTGCAAAGAAAAATATTGCCATGCCCATTGAATATGCCATACCAAAGGTTCACTCTTTTCTTGTTGAAGAAGGGGTCAGGGACAAGGTCTGCCTCATTGCAAGCGGAGGTATCAGAAACGCCGTTGATGTTGCCAAGGCAATAGCCCTTGGAGCTGACGGCTGTGTTATCGGTACGGCGGATCTTGTGGCCGTGGAATGTGTAAGATGCGGAAACTGCGAAAGCGGCAGGGGATGCGCCAGGGGAATTGCATCAACAGATGCCGAGTTAAGTGAAATGATCACAGAAGAATACGCTGAACAGCGTCTTGTCAATATGTATATGGCATGGCGCAGGCAGTGGTGCGATATTTTAAGGGGTTTTGGCATGAAAAGCATCAAAGAACTCAGGGGACGTTCAGATCTTCTTGTCCATCTTGACTATCTTGACGAAGAGGAAAAAAAGAATTACAGGCCCGCACCTGACTTTAAAATGATTATTTGACCGCCATGAGGCGGATCTGAAGTTGCCACCCGCAGGGAGCTCAGGCTGTCGACACTTTGAACAGCATTTTCATATAACTGCCATGAGGCATATCTGGACTGCGTTCCAGCGCCTCACAACGAACATAAAAAGAGCATTTGTGACTATGTCAAAAATGAGCTCTTTCTTATAAAAAAATTTTACAGCATGCTTCATAAGGAATTTATTTGACAATGAAATACGATAAAGAAAAAATGATAAAAAATCTTCTCGCATCAAGGGCAAAACTTCCCTCCAACAGGGATATCCCGGTGAAAAAATGTGACGAGGAAGGAGGATGCGGAGTAACCGGGTTCATCTCTTCGGTTCCCATAAGGGGACGTCATATTTATGAGCCCTCTGTACAGATGCACAACCGCGGTAACGGCAAAGGCGGTGGAATTGCGGCTGTGGGGCTTTCTGCAGATGATCTTGGTGTCACCCAGGAGGTTCTTGACAGCCACTACCTTTTACAGGTTGCATA
>WGCX01000316.1 GCA_015493575.1 Desulfobacteraceae bacterium
CATCATGTCCACCGGGTTGACCAGTTTACCATGGCTCATTCTATAGAGGGTCGTTTCCCGTTTCTTGATCATAACCTGGTGGAAGCCGCCTATAAGATACCCAGTCGATATAAACTCCGGGATAAAATACATAAATATGTAGTGCGGAAAGTGGCGGCAAAGTATATTGCGCCACAATGCCTTGCCATGAAGAAAAAGGGTTTTGGCCTGCCCTTAAAGCAGTGGATGCAAGGGTCTTTATCAAGCCTTATCAAAAAAAAACTTGGTTTGTTGAAACAACGCGACATGTTTGACAGTGATTATGTAAGCAACTGTCTTAACAGATATGAATCCGGCAATTATCATATCAATCATATCTGGCACCTGGCAATGCTTGAGATGTGGTTTGAACGGTTTATTGAACAAGGGTCGAATCAATGAGTGATACATTGCGCAAATATTTATCTCCTAAAAATTATTTAGTGGCCATTTTTCTCTTTATAAATAGGAATATTTTGCATTACATAGACAAAGTTTTTGCTCCCAGTCACAAAGAACAGTTCCCTTTTTCACCAATTTTTATAGTGGGGGCGCCTCGTTCCGGAAGCACACTTCTATTTCAGGTACTAACTGATGCTTTAGACTTTGGATATTTAAGCAATGCCCATTGCCGTTTTTTCGGTTCACCTGCTCTTGCTGAGCGACTGCTGCGACCCTTGAAAAATAAAAAAAAATCTGATTATACATCATTCCATGGCCAAACTAAGGGGTGGGCTGCCCCGTCGGAATGCGGTGCATGGTGGTATCGTTTTTTCAGACATGACCCTGCCTATGTCACTCTCCAAGATGTTGACCCCAAGAAAATGATAAATTTCAGACGATCATTGCTGGCATTGACCAAGATTGCAGGAAAACCTGTTTTGTTTAAGAATCTATATGCATCACTTCGCATGGAGGCAATTGGAAGGTATATTCCTGAAGCATTATTTATTGTCATAAAACGTGATGTCTTTTTTAACGCCGCATCCATACTCGCTGGACGTAAAAAAACGTTTGGAACATATAATAAATGGTGGTCAGTTCCTCCACCTAATGTAGATAGTTTGTTGAATACTAATCCTGCACATCAGGTTGTTGGCCAGATTAACAGTATTTATGAAGAAATTGAAAGAGTTGTTCAAGGCGGCTATGTGGATCATGAACGCGTTTTGTATATCAAATATGAGGATCTGTGTACGAATTCTTATTTTGTTTTAGCTAAGATCGAACAGTTTGTTAAGGAGAATGGAATTATGCTAAAGCGCAGATTCGATATTCCAGGAAGTTTTCCAGTTGATAGGAACGTCAACCTTGATGAGGAGATAGCAAGTTTATTATGTGCTGAATTAGACAGTCGGGAGAAAGTCTTTGACCATGAATAACGAGTCCAATCGAGCACTATATCGGGAATTATGTCTAAAGGAGACATCTATACCTGTTTTTTCCCGTGAGTGGTGGCTTGATGCGTTGTGTGGTGAGGAAAATTGGGATGTGTGTCTCGTAAAAAAAGGGGACAAAATCATTGCCTCTATGCCCTATTATGAACGACGTAAGTATGGTCTCACTCTGCTTTCCCAGCCACCTCTCACACAAACTCTCGGTCCGTGGTTGCACCCATCTTCGGCAAAATATGCCAAGCAGTTAGCTCAACAAAAAACGCTTTTGAATGATTTGATCAACCAGTTGCCGTCATTTGATTATTTCTCTCAGAGTTGGCACCATTCAAACACCAACTGGCTGCCTTTTTACTGGCGTGGCTTTCAGCAGACAACCTATTATACCTATATTTTCCCGGAACTACCGGATGAAAGTAAATTGTGGTCCGGGTTGATGGCGAATATCAGAACGGATATTCGTAAGGCAGATGGCCGTTTTGGCCTTGAAGTGAGGGATGATCTGGGGCTTAATGCCTTCCTTGAGCTTAATCGCAAAACATTTTCTCGGCAGGGTCAAAAAGTCCCATATACAGATGAATTGGTCGGCCGTTTGGATAAGGCATGTGAACAACGTAATTGCCGAAAGTTTTTTATAGCTCTTGATTCTGAGGGACGCAAACATGCAGGTGTGTATATCGTCTGGGATGAAAACAGTGCGTATTATCTGATGGGGGGCGGCGACCCGGAACTTAGAAACAGTGGCGCAACAAGTTTATGTATGTGGCACGCGATAAAGCATGCCGCAACCGTTACCAAAAGCTTTGATTTCGAAGGCTCCATGATTGAGCCGGTGGAGCGTTTCTTCCGCGCC
>WGCX01000317.1 GCA_015493575.1 Desulfobacteraceae bacterium
ATCTGTTCAATTATTGCATTGTCACCCCTTGTCATCATGGTTATTCTCGATACATCGGGATCTGCTGTCTGGGCAACATTAAGGCTGTCAATGTTGTATCCTCTGCCGCTGAACAAACCTGCTATTCTTGACAGGACCCCTGGCTCATTATCCACAAGTATGGAAAGTAAATGCTTTTCGTTATTCATTTGAAACCTCATTTTAAGTAGATATTCGACCAGCACTTTTATTTTTGTTCATTTTGGCCTTAAAAATAGCATTATAGACATTCGCAAGTGGATTGATACGAGTTTTACCTCATAAATATAAGAACCGGTATCAAATCATGTGCTAAGGACTATAGTATGCTTTTACAGTCCCAAACTGACGAATGTGAGAATATAAAGCACTGGCCGGAATGTACGTTATACGGTCGAATATTTACCAATTTAATAAACGGCCATGAGGCCGTTCCGGATTTTTTCAGGCAGCCTCTAAGAATCATAGATTCTGACAAATACAGGGTCTAAGACACGAAGCCAACTCCGATTTTTAAAGGAACTTAGCAGGAGTTTCATATACAAAAATATCATACAAGAAGCATCTCAGTGATGGAGCCACCTGCCGGAACCATTGGATAAACAGATTCTTCCCTTTCAACGACAAAATCCATTATAATTGTTTCATTGGACGAAAGACCCTTTGATAAGACATCTTCAACTTCGGAGGGTTTTACAGCCCTGAGACCTTTTGCCCCGTAGGCCTCGGCAAGTTTTACAAAGTCGGGAGCATGTTCCATGTTGGTAAAGGAATAATTTTTTTCATAGAACAATTCCTGCCACTGCCTTACCATACCAAGGTATCCATTGTTTAATATAACAATTTTAACCGGCAGATCGGATTCAACTGCAGTCATCAGCTCCTGGCTGTTCATCTGTATGCTTCCGTCACCTGCAACATCAACCACAATGGCATCAGGGCAGGCGGCTTTTGCACCAATGGCTGCGGGAAGTCCGAATCCCATTACACCAAGTCCGCCTGAAGTTATAAAATGGTTGGGACTGTCAAAATGGTAATACTGGGCAGCCCACATCTGGTTCTGGCCGACTTCAGTTGTGATAATTGCCTTTCCCTTTGTAAGCTCGTATAATTTTTCAATTACATACTGGGGTTTTATTACATTTTCTTTTTTTTCATACTTTAAAGGGGTTGTTGATTTCCAGTCTTCAATCTGTGTGAACCAGTTTTTTCTGCTGCCTTTTACAGATCTGGGATCTTCCTGTTTCAGCATGGTGTTGAGATCATGAAGTGTCATTTTGCAGTCACCCACGATGGGACATGTCGCTTCAACATTTTTATGAATTGAAGTCGGGTCGATATCTATCTGTATGATCCTGGAATCGGGTGCAAATTTATCTGTTCTTCCCGTTACCCTGTCATCAAATCTTACTCCTGCTGCAATCATTAAATCGCAGTGTCCTATGCTCATGTTTGCACGATAGGTTCCATGCATGCCAAGCATGCCAAGCCACAGCGGATCTGACCCGGGAAAAGCGCCAAGCCCCATCAGAGATGATGTAACGGGGATATCTGCCATTTTTGCAAGCTTAAATATTTCATCCGAAGCCCTGGAAAGGATCACTCCTCCACCTGCAAAAATTACCGGCCTTTCAGCATTTTTGATCAGTTCCACAACCTTTGAAAGCTGCCTTTTGTTTGGTTTATAAGTCGGTCTGTATGATTTAAGTTTTATTTCTCCGGGATCATTAAATTCGATTTTGGTATTCATCATATCCTTTGGAAGATCGATGAGAACCGGCCCCGGCCTTCCTGATGTGGCAAGATAGAAAGCTTCTTTAATGGTTTTTGCAAGTTTATTAACATCCTTGACAAGATAATTGTGCTTTGTGCAGGGCCTTGTAATTCCTACAATGTCAACCTCCTGAAAGGCATCATTGCCGATGAGTCCCGTTGGCACCTGACCCGTGAACACAACAACCGGTATGGAATCCATATAGGCAGATGCGATTCCTGTAACGGTATTGGTGGCTCCGGGACCTGAAGTTACAAGGGCAACGCCCACACTTCCTTTTGCCCTTGCATAGGCATCAGCTGCATGCACGGCAGCCTGTTCATGGCGCACCAGAATGTGACGCAGGTCAGTTTGTCTGGAAAGTTCATCGTAAATATCTATTACAGCGCCGCCCGGATACCCGAAAATTGTATCAACGCCCTGGGATTTTATCATCTTGATCAGGATCTGCGCGCCTGTGAGTTCCATTTTCTTTCTCCTTGTTTTGTTGTTTATCGGCAGATATTTATAGATATTCGCAAGTGGATTGATACGAGTTTTACCTCATAATATAAGAATCGGTATCAAATCATGTGCTAAGGACTATAATCCGCCCCTGTCATGGCCACATGCGAATATTAAAAATGCCATTACATGTAAATTATTGTTTTTTTGCCGGGCAGATATGGAACCTGCCATTTCATGGATATTCTTTTTTGTCTGCCGTGCAGATATGGAATCTGCCCCTACCTGAAAACCGCGCCGTTTCCAGCGGAACTGACCTGTGCCGCATATCTTGCCATATATCCTTTTTTTATTTTAGGCTCAGGTTTTTTCCATTTATCAAGTCTTGTTTTTATTTGATCTTCCGCCACAAGAAGTTCAATTTTTTTACCGGGAATATCAATGCTTATCATGTCATTCTCCTCTATAATGCCGATCAGGCCACCCTCCATGGCTTCAGGGGAGATGTGGCCAATGGATGCTCCCTTTGTTCCCCCTGAAAATCTTCCGTCGGTGATAAGGGCCACCTCACCGTCCAGCCCCATTCCTGCAATTGCTGAAGTCGGGGTGAGCATTTCACGCATTCCAGGACCTCCTGCAGGGCCTTCATACCTTATGACAATTACATCACCGGGGTTGATTTGTTTATTCATGATGGCGTCTGTTGCCTGTTCCTCGGAATTAAACACCCTTGCAGGCCCCTTGTGTACAAGCATATCCTTTTTTACTGCAGACTGTTTTACCACAGAACCCCCGGGGGCAAGGTTCCCAAAGAGCACTGCAAGCCCGCCCTGTTCATGGTAAGGATTATTTATTGAACGTATCACATTATTATCTTTTACCCGGGCTTTTTTAAGGTTCTCAGCAACATTTTCGCCGGTAACACTTATGCATTCACCGTTAATAAGACCTGCTTCAAAAAGTTCCTTCATTACACCTCCTATGCCACCTGCGTAATTGAGATCTTCAAGGCGGTGAACCCCGGCAGGGCTCAGGGAACATAAATGTGGCGTTTTTCTGCTGATCTCATTTATTAAATCAAGATCTATATCAATACCTGCTTCATGGGCAATGGCCTTTAAGTGAAGCACAGTGTTTGTTGAACAGCCCAGAGCCATATCCACTGCAAGGGAATTTTTAAAGGCTTCCTCAGTCATTATTTTAAGAGGAGTAATATTTTTTTTAAAAAGTTCCATCACAGCCATTCCTGCTTTTTTTGCAAGGCGGATTCTTTCCGACATGGGACCCGGGATGGTTCCGTTTCCAGGAAGTCCCATGCCGATGGCTTCGGTAAGACAGTTCATGGAATTGGCGGTAAACATGCCTGCACATGAACCGCAGGTGGGACAGGCTGCATCTTCAATCAGATTGAGCTCATCCATTGTCATCCTGCCTGTCTGAACTGCCCCAACGCCTTCAAATACAGTGATTAGATCTATTTTTTTACCTGCATCTTCGGGGTCTTTTCCGGCAAGCATCGGACCACCACTGATGAATATAGCCGGGATATCAAGACGAGCCGCTGCCATGAGCATACCGGGAATGATTTTGTCACAGTTTGGAACCATGACAATGGCATCAAAGGGATGAGCCATGGCAGTGACTTCAATGGAATCAGCAATAAGTTCACGGCTGGCAAGGGAAAAATGCATGCCTGCATGATTCATGGCAATACCGTCGCACACCCCTATGGTGGAAAATTCCATTGGGGTTCCTCCTGCCATTCTGACCCCGGCCTTTACAGCATCCACAATACGATCAAGGTGCATATGTCCGGGAATAAGTTCATTTGCCGAATTGGCAATGCCCACGAGAGGCCGTTTTATCTCTTCATCAGTAAACCCCACGGCCTTCATCAGACTTCTGTGGGGTGCCCTTGCCACTCCTTTTTTTGCTATGTCACTTCTCATTTTTCCTCCCTTAAAAATAAAAAAAGCCGCTGTCAGCTTGAATATGACTGATAGCGGCTTAAAAAAAATTATTATGATTAATCTATGCCATTGTCAGCCCGTCTCCGTTAGGGCGATAATAATCACCTCGACAAGAATGAGTGATAGCAAAAAATTAATAATAATATTTGTATTCATAAATTGTATGTGTCTATGGATTTAAGTTCTAAGTTTAATAAAGCAGATCAAAAAAGTAAATTTTTGAACAAACAAAAATGTATCTAAACGCATCTGGTG
>WGCX01000318.1 GCA_015493575.1 Desulfobacteraceae bacterium
ATGCCCTTCGACCACGGGTGATAGATAGTTGAGCTTTAAATCCACATTTACAAGACCGGTCTTTTCCGGCAGTATTAAAAAGGCCGCCCAGAATGTGGCAGTATCAATGATGGTGGCGACCACACCGCCGTGAACAATACCGAAGGGCTGCAGATGCCGATTTCCGAGCCGGATCATGATCCGGGCGGTGTTGATTTCGATTTCTTCTAAAGTCATCTGCATGTGTGCGGGGTATGGGCTTTCTTTCACCATTTTTTTCAGTGCAGTGACATATTCAGAACTGGGATGCTTCACCTGATCCTCCGGTGGGTTTTATGGGTCATCATTTAAATTGTATACAAACAAAATATAACTCAAAATTATCCGATTTTTTTCAAAAGTGCCTTCAATATCATGGCTTCCTCCGGTGTCAGCCCGGATAAAAAAGCCTGGTTCTCCTTTTCCACAATCTTTAGAATTTTTTTCGAAGTTGCTTTTCCTTTTTCCGTCAGACATACCTGGATTGCCCGCCGGTCATTTGGATTATTCCTTCTTTCAAGGAAGTCTGCATTTTGCAGGCGGTCTATCAATCCAGTCAGGGTGGCACTGTCAAATTCAATTTTTGATCCCAGGTATTTTGACGTAACGGCATCTTTTTCAGTCAGGCAGAGCAGCAAGAGTGCCTGGGCCGAAGTCACGCCGAATACGGACACTCTTTGGTGCCAGTATCTGGCGCCTGCCCGGCTCACCCGGGAGAGTTGAAAAAAAATGCAATCCTCGATTTTCATAATCATCAGCTCCACTCCGAATAATTAACTTGTATGCAAACAATTTATATTTTAAATTTTTTTTTGTCAAATCTTTTTTTTGCACCGGTAGTTCCAATGAAAATCCACTGTCCGCTTTGGTTTCTTATCTCTGGCTTTCGTTTTTTTTTGGCAAAAGAATTACAAGATCTGTTTCAAGATCTGTTTAGAACGGCCGTATGGTCGTTTATAAGAAAGTTTTCTTGAAACAGCGTATAACTTTCATTTTTCGTCAGAATTTTTGATTCTTTGAGGCAATCTGGGCCAATTCAGATCTGCCTCATGGCAGTTCTATAAAACGGCCCCATGCATTACCAATGACACGGCAATGGTCCACATGGTTGCGCACACCACGCTGTCGAGAATCCGCCAGGATATTTGCTTTTTAAATAACGGTGCAAGTATCTGGCCCCCGAGACTCAGGCTGATAAACCACAGGGCGGAGGCGGAAACAGCACCACTCCAGAAATACTGCCGGTTTTCACCGTGAAATTGACTGCTCATAGACCCGATGAGGATCACGGTGTCGAGATAAAAATGCGGATTGAGCAGAGTGACCGCCAGTGTAGCGATAACCGCGGCTTTCAGTGTCAACTCCATCCGGTCTTTTACATCCAATCTTCCCCCCCGCAGGGCAGAACGAAGGGCTCCCAACCCATAGAAAAAAAGAAACCCGGCCCCGCCCCACGCGACCATTTGAGACAGGTTGGGATTGGTGGAAACAGCCGTCCCGAAACCTGCGACTCCGGCTGAGATGAAGACCACATCACAGACAATACAGATCAATGCGATAATTAAGTGGTGGTTCTTTCGAACTCCCTGGGAAAGGACAAAGGCGTTCTGGGCTCCAATCGCCACGATCAATCCGCCACCGGTGCCGAATCCTTGTATAAATGGTGTAATCATTGTGACTCCTCTGTGTTTTTTTTATAAGAAAGAGCTCACTTCTGGAAGCGTAACTGATGCTCTTTTCATGTTCGTTAAAAATCTCTGATTTTTTGAGGCGCTGAAACGCTGTTCAGCCCGGCCTCATGACCGTTATTGAGAAGAAAGATAGGACATAAAAGATCAAAAGTAAAATTAATTATTTTACTGTTTCATAAGTTATGCTAATCTATATGCCATGTTTGATTATAAACTCATAGAAGCTGTGGCCATGGTGGCCCGGGAAGGTGGTTTCGACAAAGCGGCCAGGGCGATCCACATCACCCAGTCTGCTGTTTCCCAGCGGGTCAAATTGTTGGAAGAACTCACAGGGCAGGTATTGATCGCGCGTACTGCACCGCCCCGGGCGACACCGGCCGTTATCTTCGACCGAAAGGATGATCTCCACTATAAACTCCTTCACCAGGTCCTCGGGGAAGTGCCGGCCCACCTCCCAACTCATTATGTGCCATCCGTTGAAAAGTTTGCAGCGTTCATCGCCTCGGGCCTGGCCTATGGCATGCTGCCGGATCAGCAAAGCAAGCCTTTGGTCCGTGCCGGCCGGTTGATTGACCTGTCGCCTGGCTGCCGTGTATCCGTCAAACTCTACTGGCACTGCTGGAATCTGAAATCAGCGTTATTGGGAAACCTGACCCGGCATCTGAAATGCAAGGCAAAAAAACTGCTGGAAAGATAAAAAACAGATCCGCAGGGAGAGGCGTGATCTTTTTAGTCTGCTGTCAGGACGTTGCCCGGGTCCTTTTTACCTTCCTTTTATTTCCCCCCTTAAAAGTTTTTTAAAGCCTTCCAGCGTTCCTTTCCAAACATTGTCCTCACCGGCCATTATTGCTACAATCACATCTTTTTCAACGCTAATTTCCCTATGACCGCAAATGACCGTTGGCAATAAGTAACTCTCTGCAATCATTTAGTTTAAATTCCATCACTTATCAAGTTATAAAGTATATGAAGTGGCAAATAAG
>WGCX01000319.1:2500-17087 GCA_015493575.1 Desulfobacteraceae bacterium
TATTTCCAGGTTTGTTTGGCCTTTCACCCCTATCCACACCTCATCCGAGCAGTTTTTAACCTGCAACGGTTCGGGCCTCCACGCGATTTTACTCGCGCTTCACCCTGGACATGGATAGATCACCTGGTTTCGGGTCTACTCAATACAACTTGACGCCCTGTTAAGACTCGCTTTCGCTTCGGCTACACCTTACGGCTTAACCTTGCTGCACTAAGTAACTCGCTGACTCATTATGCAAAAGGCACGCGGTCACTATAAGAATAAATTCTTTAAGCTCCCACTGCTTGTAGACAAACGGTTTCAGGTACTATTTCACTCCCCTCACCGGGGTGCTTTTCACCTTTCCCTCACGGTACTGGTTCACTATCGGTTGCCAGGTAATATTTAGCCTTATGAGATGGTCCTCACAAATTCCCACAAAATTTCTCGTGTTCCGTGGTACTTGGGTAATTAAAAAAGAGACCGATCATTTTCACCTACGGGGCTTTCACCCTCTATGGCCAGACTTTCCAGCCTGTTTGGTTAATCATCGGTTTTTTTACTCTTTGAACGCTGCCGAAACGCGTTCTATTTAATCCCCGCTACCCCGTACATGCAACGCTTTCGGGCTGTCACACATGCACGGTTTGGGCTTGTTCCCGTTCGCTCGCCGCTACTTGGAAAATCGTTATTACTTTCTATTCCTGGGGGTACTAAGATGTTTCAGTTCTCCCCGTTCGCCCCATAATCCTATGTATTCGGATTATGGTGTCACAGTATTATCCGTGACAGGTTTCCCCATTCAGAAATCTCCGGATCAAAGTTTGTTTAGCAACTCCCCGAAGCTTATCGCAGCTTTCCACGTCTTTCGTCGCTTCCTGACACCAAGGCATCCACCGTTTGTCCTTTATAGCTTAGCCACTATAAACCACAAATAAGTTTTAAACGCTTTAATGCGAATATACAAAAAAATTACTACAACAAATTTTCAAAGAACGTCCGTGAGGCCGATCTAATTCTGTTCAAAATCCGCTCACGGTAAATTATGAAGCAGGAGTAATAAGTTTACACGCTGTTTCATGCAAATGATAAGAAATCAATTTTGATCTCTCAAAATTGGTCAGTGACTAAAATAAAACGGTTCTTATTTTTCTTTCCTTAGAAAGGAGGTGATCCAGCCGCTGGTTCCCCAACGGCTACCTTGTTACGACTTCACCCTAATTATCAACCATACCTTAGGTACCTGCCTCCCTTGCGGGTTGGCTGTCAGTAACTTCGGGTACAATCAACTCTCATGGTGTGACGGGCGGTGTGTACAAGGCCCGGGAACGTATTCACCGTGGCATGCTGATCCACGATTACTAGCGATTCCAACTTCATGGAGTCGAGTTGCAGACTCCAATCCGGACTGGGATATGCTTTAAGGGATTGGCTTACACTCGCATGCTTGCTGCCCTTTGTACATACCATTGTAGCACGTGTGTAGCCCCAGACATAAGGGCCATGAGGACTTGACGTCATCCCCACCTTCCTCCCCGTTAACCGGGGCAGTCTCTTCAGAGTTCCCGCCATTACGCGCTGGCAACTGAAGACAAGGGTTGCGCTCGTTGCCGGACTTAACCGAACATCTCACGACACGAGCTGACGACAGCCATGCAGCACCTGTCTCTGTGCTCCCGAAGGCACCCTCTTGTCTCTAAGAGGTTCACAGGATGTCAAGTCTGGGTAAGGTTCTTCGCGTTGCGTCGAATTAAACCACATGCTCCACCGCTTGTGCGGGCCCCCGTCAATTTCTTTGAGTTTTAGCCTTGCGGCCGTACTCCCCAGGCGGTACACTTAATGCGTTAGCTCCGGCACAGCAGGGGTCAATACCCGCTACACCTAGTGTACAACGTTTACTGCGTGGACTACCAGGGTATCTAATCCTGTTCGCTACCCACGCCTTCGCACCTCAGCGTCAGTTTCGGTCCAGAAAGCCGCCTTCGCCACCGGTGTTCCTCCTGATATCTACGAATTTCACCTCTACACCAGGAATTCCGCTTTCCTCTACCGTACTCAAGTCCTGCTGTTTCAAATGCACGTCCGGGGTTAAGCCCCGGGCTTTCACATCTGACTGACAGAACCGCCTGCGTGCCCTTTACGCCCAATGATTCCGAATAACGCTTGCATCCCCCGTATTACCGCGGCTGCTGGCACGGAGTTAGCCGATGCTTCCTCTACAGGTACCGTCAATACCAAATACTGTTAATACTTGATAACTTCTTCCCTGTCGACAGAGCTTTACGACCCAAAGGCCTTCTTCACTCACGCGGCGTTGCTGCGTCAGGGTTTCCCCCATTGCGCAAAATCCCTCACTGCTGCCTCCCGTAGGAGTCTGGACCGTGTGTCAGTTCCAGTGTGGCTGATCATCCTCTCAGACCAGCTAACCATCGTCGCCTTGGTAGGCCTTTACCCCACCAACTAGCTAATGGTGCGCGGACTCATCTCCAAACAACTGCATATGCAGAGGCTGTCTTTCATCCTTAAAACCAAGGTTAAAAGGACTTTATCCGGTATTAGCTATTCTTTCGAATAGTTATCCCGAATTTGAAGGTAGATTATCCACGTGTTACTCACCCGTGCGCCACTCTACTCGGGATTGCAAGCAATCCCTTTCTCGTTCGACTTGCATGTGTTAAGCACGCCGCCAGCGTTCATTCTGAGCCAGAATCAAACTCTCCAGTTATAATTCCTTATACTGTCTGAATAATTATAAAAAATTACCTGCTGATATTATCCTGATAATATTATCAAATATATCTGCAATATTAATTGCAGGTATATTATAGACAAACCCACAGGAAAATTTTATAATCACTCTTTTAATTCTCAAATAAAATTGTTTTCCAGGTGCGCTTGCAAAATATTAAAAATATTCCGGTTTATGGGAATATTAATGTCTGAAACATTAGAAAATCCTGATGTCTGAAACATAAAATATTATGCTTAAAGCACCTGAAAAAGACCCGCTTTATTTTAACATGAATTTCCTTAAAATATTTCAATTTGATAAGCATCAATAAATTTAAAATAAATTTAAACTTACCAGCCATTAAATTAAAAAAGGTAAAAAAACCATGTCTGTCACTAACCAATTTTCAAAGATCAAAAAACTTAGATTGTGTCACTTCTGTGACCGACAAAACCCGACTTTTATACACCCGGGATTTGCCTTTGTCAATACTTTTATTATCTTAAATATTTTTGTAAACAGAATTTTGCAGGTTTTTTATGCCCTGCAAAAGAGTAGGGCTTTATATATATAAGGTCTTTGCTTTTGTCAATAAGTTTATAAGTCTATTCCAGAACTATTTTATGATATCTTTTCTTCCCTGCACGGAGCAACATTTTACCGTTATCAAAATCCTTTTCAGACAAAACCTGATCAAATTTTTTAATTCTCTTTCCGTTCAAATATCCGCCCCCCTGATTTAAAAGTCTTCTTGCTTCACTTTTTGATTTTGAAAGCCCGGTCATTGCAAAAATTTCAAATGCACTTATCCCTTTTACGAAAATATTTTTATCAAAACCTGAGCATGGCATGGAATCATCCGTTGCAACAGCACCACTTTTATGAGGTATACAGCTTGAAGGCATAAGGTCCGGAGGTACAGCAGGAGTGCCGAAAGCAGCTGCAGAAGTTTTAAAAGCTTTTTCAGCTTCTCTTTTTCCATGTGCAATACATGTTGCCTCAAAGGCAAGTATGGTCTTTGCAGCATTTAATGCAGAGCCTTCAAGCTGCTTAACCTTTTCAATCTCATTTACAGGCAGAAAAGTAAAAAGCAATAAAAACCTTACAACATCCGCATCATCCGTATTTATCCAGAACTGATAATACTCATAGGGAGATGTTCTTTCGGGATCCAGCCATACTGCGCCCTTGTGAGTCTTACCCATTTTTATACCGCTGCTTGTTGTTATCAGCGGGAAAGTAATTCCAAAGGCTGTTTTATTCTGGGTCCTCCTTATCAGATCAATACCAGCAACTATATTGCCCCATTGATCGCTGCCCCCCATCTGAAGCATGCAGTCATGGGTTTTACTGAGCTGCATGAAATCATATGCCTGGAGAAGCATATAGTTAAACTCTATAAAACTTAAACCCTCGTCAGAATCGATACGCATCTTATAACTTTCAGCCTTTATCATCCTGTTAACACTGAAATAACGGCCAACATCCCTTAAAAAAGGAATATACCCGAGACCTGTAAGCCAGTCAGCATTATCAAGCAGTAAGGCACTACCATCGTTAAAATCGATAAACCTTGCAAGCTGGGTTTTGATTCCTTTTTTATTTTCATCAATCTGATCCTGCGTAATCACCTTGCGCATCTCTGTTTTTCCGCTTGGATCTCCTATAAGTCCTGTTCCTCCTCCAACAAGTGCAATGGGCCGATGTCCGCTTCTCTGCATATGTGCAAGGGCCATAATACAGACGAGACTTCCAACATGAAGGCTTGAGGCTGTGGGGTCAAAACCGATATAGCAGCTTACGCTTTTGCCATTAAGATATTTTTCAAGCAGTTCTTCATGGGTTACCGCTTCTATAAAACCACGATCCTGTAAAATTTCAAGCACGCTCATTTTTTTTAAATACCCTTCTTTTGATATATAAAATCACTTGTTTGTATACTCCACCGATCTTGTCTCTCTTATCACAACAACCTTGATCTGTCCCGGAAATGTTAAGGTTTCTTCAATTTTCTGGGCAATTTCCTTACTGAGAAGCACTGCATCGGCATCTGAAATACTTCCGCTTTCTGCAATGACCCTTAACTCACGGCCCGCCTGAATTGCATATGTATTTGAAACTCCATCAAATGAGTTGGCAACGGCCTCAAGTTCTTCCAGCCTTTTAACATAATTCTCAAGGGTTTCTTTTCTCGCCCCGGGTCTTGCACCTGACAGAGCATCTGCCGCCTGTACTATATAATCATAGACTGTTTCAGGCCTTTTGTCCTCATGATGCGAAGCTATTGCATTAATAACAGCCTCGGATTCTCCATGTTTTTTTGCAAGTTTTGCCCCTATAAGTGCATGGGGGCCGTCAACCTCATGATCCACGGCCTTACCGATGTCATGTAACAACCCCATACGCTTGGCAAGTTTCTGATCCAGACCGAGTTCCGCCGCAATAATGCCTGCGAGAAAAGCCACTTCAACTGAATGCTGTAATACATTCTGGGCATAACTTGTTCTGAATTTAAGCCTGCCAATAATTTTGATTAATTCAGGATTAATACCGTGCACTCCAAGATCAAAGGCAGCCTGTTCTCCCGCCTCCTTGATTGCCTGGTCAACTTCCTGAGTCACTCTTTCAACAACATCCTCAATCCTTGCAGGATGAATCCTGCCGTCTGAAATAAGCTTAACAAGTGCAAGGCGTGCAATCTCTCTGCGTACCGGGTTGAATCCTGACAGAATAACTGCCTCAGGTGTATCATCAATGATCAGATCTATTCCCGTTGCAGCCTCAATGGCCCTTATATTTCTCCCTTCTCTGCCAATTATTCTTCCCTTCATTTCATCTCCGGGAAGTTGAACAACGGAAACGGTTCTTTCGGCTATAAAATCACCTGCATATCTTTGAATTGCAGTGGATATTATTTTTTTTGCCTCTTTATCAGCCTGCTCCATTGCCTCGCTTGTAACGCGTTTAACAAGTTTTGCCCCTTCGTGACGGGCTTCGTTTTCCATACTTTTTAACAAAATTTCCTTTGCCTGGTCAGCAGTGAGACTGGAAACCTTTTCAAGCTCTTTTCTGGTATCTTCAAGTAAATTCTGATACTCTTTTTCTTTTACTGATAATATTTCACGCCTGCCATTAAAATCATCCTCCTTTTTCTGGAGATCCAGTTCTCTTCTTTCAAACTGGTCTATGCGTTTATCAAGATTTTCACTCCTCTGGAGGAACCTTCGTTCTTCTTTTTTTAATTCAGCCCGGGTATCTTCTGTTTCAGCGTCAAAGACACTCTTCATTTCAAGAAGCCTTGCCTTAGCTTCCAGTTGAGCCTCCTTTAAAAGAGTTTCAGCGTTGCGCCTGGCATCATCAAGTGTCCGAATCCGTTCTTTTTCCGTTTCAGACACCTCGGCGCGCATCTTTTTCATAGTCAGAGAATATGCAATGGCAAAGCCTGCAACAAGCCCGATCGCAGAAAACAATACAACCATATTTTCCATTAAATCAATCTCCCGTACATTTAATATCCACCATAATATGCCACATAACAGATAGAGCGCACAACACTCCGTCTGTCGTTTAATTTTAGAAAAATAAATATTGAATTGGATAAAAAATCAGAAAGGATGGCTTGATATCAACAAAAAATGATCTAAATTAGTTACCCCCGCATAATGCCGTGTTGTCTTAGTCTTTGAACCAAAGGTTCAATAAGTGGGTATTCAATAATACTTTAAGGCTTTTCCATCCATCCAGAACTTAGCACACCAGTATCAGCGTGAATTCCCTGTTCTATAACGTTAGGACAAAGGACATCATACAATCACGTACACTGCAGGGGTTGATAAACTTTAACCCGCAAAAATTAAAATCTCAATGAAGCCCATTATTAATTTTTGCAATTAAAGATGAAGTGCGTTGAACAACATATTCCTCAAGTCTGGTATGTTCATTTTTTAAATCATTAAAATCTTTTGACATATTCATTCCCGCGAGAAGAAGTATCGCTATTTTATTTTTATCTGAGGTTTTAGAACCAATCTGCTCTTCTGCCATTAAAATATAATGATTTAAAAATTCAACAATTTGTTCAGGATCTGCTCCCTGTTTTTCAGGCCTGAACCTGAATTCCTCGCCAAAGACCTTAATTTTAACAATCTCATCCAATGATCACTCTTTACTAAAAAACCTGAGATCTATTTTCCATAGACTCCTGTATTTTTAAATTAAGTTCTACTATTGAGTATCAGAAAAATTATTGAGCTTGGAAAGAAGCCCGTCAATTTTTGACCGGATTACAGCCTGCTGCTCAGCATAACGCTCTTCAGTCTCATTTTTCTTATCGAGCTCAGCCTCAAGATCTTTCACCTTTGACATAAGCTCAGTATTTTCAACCTGAAGTGTTTGACACAACTCTATTAAAAAATCGACTTTCTCGTCAATATCATTAAACTTGCCATCTAAAAATTCATTATCCAATTTAAATACCTCGCTAACTTTATTTAAGTTATAATTCATAGCATTTCACAAAGTCAAGACAATTCATAAATACGGGACGGGAATCAATTTTTCAAGATTTTTTAATTCCTGCAAAGTGTTTACCCCTTTAAATTCATCTGGATCATCAGCCACAATATAACCGGCTTTTGCGCCTTTATCCCTTGCAATACGAACAATATCGGTTAAATAATATTCCTTTTGAGCATTATCCTGGCTTATCAACTCAAGACTTCGGGACAAAAACTCTCGCCTTACACAATATATCCCTGAGTTTACAATATTTATCTGTTTTTCTCCAGGATTTGCATCAACCTCTTCCCTTATACACAAAAGGTTATCATCAGAATCAAGGACTATCCTGCCATATCCTGAGGGATCAGAAAGCTTAACAGCGAGCACAGTAAGGTCATTCATATCATTTTCATGATAATCAACAAGTTTTATCAGAGTTTCAGGTCTTATAAGTGGAACATCCCCACACAGAATGATTATATTTTCGATTGTATGAGTCAAAAAAGGCAAACCGGATTTTACTGCATCGCCTGTACCTGAAAGATTTTTCTGCAGTGCAAAAAGCACCTTGAATTTTTTTAAAACCTGCTCTTTTACCTTTTCCGCCTGATGGCCTACCACCACAACAATATTTTTTTCATCGGTAACTGAAGCCGCACATTCCAGCACATGGGATACCATTGGCCTGCCATTAATCAAATGAAGAACTTTAGGAATATCTGACTTCATTCTCGTCCCTTTACCTGCAGCAAGGACTATGATCCCAGGCTCTCTGCCATGTACTGTTTTACGCATTATTCCACCTCAACCCCGTTTCTGTCCCAGATCACACCCCATCTGATATTCACACAAAAGGGGGATGCTCCGGTCACGGAACATCCCCCTGTTATCAAAAAAACTCATGTGATAAGGCCACTGCCCTTGAGATTTTATTTAATTTTCAATGCCATCTCTTTTTTCAGCAGATTCTGCAAGTATTGTAACCTTATAGGGAAGGACTTCTGCAAATCCGCCCTTTACAAAAAGATATTTTTCTCTTCCAGAGGCATCTCTGTAACGGAGAGTTCCTTCCTTAAGAGATGTCAAAAAAGTAGTGTGACCGGTCAAAACACCGAATTCACCTTCAGATCCAGGTGCAACGACAATCTGAACCTCTTCACTGACAACAGCCCTTTCAGGAGTAACCACTTCGAGCAAAATATTCTTAGCCATGGTATTTCTCCTTGAATTTAATTAGCTTTGTCCATCTTGGACGCTTTTTCCCTTGCCTCTTCAATGGAACCCACCATATAAAATGCACCTTCCGGAAGATCGTCGTGTTTGCCTTCAATGATCTCCTTGAATGACCTTACAGTATCCTCAACCTTTACAAATTTACCTGGCATACCGGTAAAGGTTTCAGCAACATGGAAAGGCTGTGAAAGGAATCTCTGGAGTTTCCTTGCACGCTGTACAGTGATCTTATCCTCATCAGATAGTTCATCCATACCGAGAATTGCAATAATATCCTGGAGTTCCTTGTATTTCTGCAGGGTCTGCTGAACTGTTCTTGCAACCTGATAATGTTCCTCACCAATATATGCCGCATCAAGAATCCTTGATGTGGAATCCAATGGATCAACAGCAGGATATATACCAAGCTCTGCAATCTGACGTGAAAGTACAACTGTTCCGTCAAGATGGGCAAAAGTTGTTGCAGGAGCAGGGTCTGTCAAGTCATCGGCAGGTACATAAACGCATTGAACAGCGGTAATTGAACCCTTGTCAGTTGAAGTGATCCTCTCCTGAAGTTCACCCATGTCAACTGCAAGTGTCGGCTGATAACCAACGGCAGAAGGCATACGGCCAAGGGTTGCTGATACTTCGGCACCGGCCTGGGTAAAACGGAAAATATTATCGATAAAGAGAAGTACGTTCTGACCTTCCACATCACGGAAATACTCTGCACATGTGAGGGCGGAAAGAGCAACCCTTGCCCTTGCTCCGGGAGGTTCTGTCATCTGACCGTAAACAAGACAGCATTTCGGTAAAACCCCTGAATCCTTCATTTCATGGTAAAGGTCATTTCCCTCACGGGTTCTTTCTCCAACACCTCCAAATACAGAAATACCGCCGTGCTGCATTGCAATATTATTGATCATCTCCATCATGATAACGGTTTTACCAACGCCTGCACCACCGAACATTCCCATTTTACCGCCGCGGGGAAAGGGAACAAGAAGGTCGATAACCTTTACACCTGTTTCAAGAACATTAACACTTGTATCCTGCTCAGTAAAACCCGGAGCCGACCTGTGAATGGGCAGCATATTATCATGGCTTATATCTCCAAGCCCGTCAACGGGCTTTCCAACTACATTTAACACCCTTCCAAGGGATGCCTCACCAACGGGCATCATAATGGGTGAGCCGGTATCTTTAACGGGCATTCCCCTCTGAAGACCATCAGTTACGTTCATGCCTATACATCTTACAACATTATCTCCAAGATGCTGGGCAACTTCAATAACAAGGTTTTCCTCTTCATCATTGATAACGGGATTTGTTACCGTGAGAGCATTAAGAAGAGGAGGGAGTTTTCCCGGTTCAAATTCAACGTCAACAACAGCACCAAGTACCTGTGCTATTCTTCCTATATTTTCAGCCATTTGTTCCTCCTGTAGAAGCTGTTTATACTTTTATAGACTTTCATATAAATAATTTCACTGCGTTATCAATCGTCAACGTATAACCAATACGCCTTCCTCTTTCTAGCCTTGTGAAATTAATTATCTGAAAACCATAGTATATCTTTTAAAAAAATTTAATTAACCCTTTAAAGCCTCAGCCCCACCGACAATATCCATGAGATCCGAAGTGATCGCTGCCTGTCTTGTTTTGTTAAATATGGTCTGCAGTTCATCAACCATGTCATCACATGCCTTGGTTGCATTTTCCATTGCAGTCATTCTTGCGGCATTAACACTTGTTGATGTCTGTAAAAGGGCATCATATATCTGAATGTAAATGTCCTTTGGCAGCATTTCCCCGAGAAGAACATCTGAAGAAGGTTCACAGATATGTTCTGCAAGGTATACGGAATCATCTGCTTTCTCTGCCTTCTCAGTCTTTTCCTCCTCTCCGTGTGCCGGGATGGGAAGGATCTGTTTTATAACCGGTGCCTGTTTTGCCATGTTCACAAATTCGGAAAACAGCAGATATACTTCATCAACAGCTCCTTCAAGAAAGCTGTCTATCAATTTCTGTCCTGAAGTTGATGCTATACTGAAATCAAATTTACCGCCGACAACATCAAGGTAGGCATCATCTAAAGCCATGGAATTCTTCTGAACCCAGTCACGGCCCTTTTTCCCAAAACATGTAAATGAGACCTCTTTGTCGCCAAGATTTGATTGAATATAATTTTCAGCTTTTTTAATAAGGTTAATATTAAAACCTCCGCACAGTCCCCTGTCTGAAGTACAGATAACTATTCTCACCTTTTTGACTTCATTTTTCGGAACCAGCAGAGGGCTTGCCTCTTCACCTGCATTTGATGCAATGCTTCCCAGAACTTCCGCAAACTTGGATGCATACGGTTTAAAAGCCTCCATAGCGGCCTGGGCTCCACGCAGTTTGGAAGTGGCAACCATTTTCATGGCAGAAGTGATCTGCCTGGTCTTTTTCACACTAACTATCTTTAATTGAACTTCTTTCAGCGTTGCCATAAGATCTACCCTCTAAGCCCTTAATAATTAATAATACTTAAGATTGACAAAAAAACTTATGGAATACTTTTTAAACTGCATCCTTGAATTCTTCGTCATAGGCTTCAAGAGCTTTCTTTAACTTGGCATCAAGAGCATCTGTGATTTTTTCCTCTTTTTTAAGCCCTTCAAAAATATCGGCAAATCTGTTTTCAATAAAAGGATAGAGCCCTGCTTCATATTTGGCAACTGCTTCCTTTGGATATTTATCAAGATAGCCCCTTGTACCTGCATAAAGAGATACAACCTGCTGCTCCATGGAAAGAGGTTTGAACTGAGGCTGCTTCAAAAGTTCAACAAGTCTTTCACCACGGGTAAGCTGTTTCTGGGTTGCTTCATCAAGGTCACTTCCAAATGCTGCAAAGGCTTCAAGCTCACGGTACTGGGCAAGATCAAGTCTCAATGTACCTGCAACCTGTTTCATCGCCTTAACCTGGGCTGCCCCTCCAACACGTGATACGGAAAGGCCTACATCAATGGCAGGTCTTACACCTGCAAAAAACAATGCCTTGTCAAGATAGATCTGACCGTCTGTAATTGAAATAACATTTGTCGGGATAAACGCTGAAACGTCTCCTTCCTGGGTTTCAATAATCGGTAGGGCCGTAAGGGAACCCGCACCAAGGTCATCACTTAATTTTGCAGAACGCTCAAGAAGACGTGAATGGTTATAGAAAATATCCCCGGGGAACGCCTCACGTCCCGGTGGACGTCTGAGGAGCAGGGATACCTGGCGGTACGCTGCAGCCTGTTTTGAAAGATCATCATAAACAATCAAAGCATGTTCTCCCTTGTCACGGAAGTACTCACCCATTGCGCATCCTGCATATGGTGCAAGGTACTGCATTGCAGCAGGTTCACTTGCACTTGCAATAACAACGGTTGTATATTCCATTGCACCGTGCTCTTCAAGTGCTGCAACAACCTGGGCAACTGTGGATTTTTTCTGTCCGCAGGCAACATAAATACATTTAACATCTGTATTTTTCTGGGCAATGATTGCATCAACGGCAATGGCTGTTTTACCGATCTGGCGGTCACCAATAATAAGCTCACGCTGCCCTCTTCCAACGGGGGTCATGCCGTCAACGGCTTTTGAGCCTGTATAGCATGGTTCATGTACGGACTTTCTTGCAATAACACCAGGGGCGACAAGTTCCACGTTCATTGTTTTTGTTGCATCAATTGGTCCTTTTCCGTCAACGGGCTCGCCTGTTGTGGTTACAACACGGCCAAGAACTGCCTCTCCAACGGGAACAGAAGCAATTCTATCTGTACGTTTTACAATATCGCCTTCCTTGATTAATTTATCTTCACCAAGGATTGCAACACCTACATTGTCCTCTTCAAGGTTTAAGGCAAGTCCCAGGATTTTGCCGGGAAACTCAACAAGCTCCATTGCCTTTACCTTTTCCAGTCCATATACACGGGCAATACCATCACCCACTGAGAGGACGACTCCGGTTTCACTGAGTTCGACCTCTTTATCAAAATCCTTGATCTGCTCTTTTATAATTTGGCTAATTTCTTCAGCTTTTATTTCCATTATACAATCTCACCCCTTTTTAATGATTCTCTCATATTGAACAATTGAGTCTTAACGCTGCCGTCCAGTACAAGATCTCCAATTTCAGTAACAATTCCACCAATGAGATCCGTATCCTGCTCAATATCCAGAATAATATCCTTGCCTGTTCTCTTTGCAAGTCCCTGTCTGATTTTTTCCACTGCATCGGATGAAAGTTCTGCGGCTGAAACAAGTTTTGCATGGACAACGCCTTTCAGTTCATCTGCAAGCTTTTTATAAAAATCACATATTTCCCTTAAAAAACCGATTCTGCCCTTATCAAACAGAAGAACAAGAAGTGATTTCATAACCTTTGACAGGTCGGTTTTTTCAAGAACTTTTATGAGAACATTTCTCCTTTCGTTTTTATCAAACAGAGGATTTACAACAGCTTTTTCAAGTTCTTTGTTTGAATCAAAAAGCTGCACAACCTGATCAAGTTCCTTACTGTACAGGTCAGCATTGCCGTCCTCTTTACCGATAAGCATCAATGCCTTGGCATAACGCCTTGAAACAGATAGATTTTTCATGATGCCACCACCTTGGCGAGATAGTCATCCACCAGTCTGTCCTGATCTTCAGACGAAATTGATTCCCTGACCATATCCTCTGCCCTCTGGAAAGCTTTTTCAGCAACATCCTGCAGAAGAGAAGCTTTTGCAGATTTAAACTCCTGCTCTATATTGCGCTTTGCCATCTCTTCAAGTTTTTCAGCCTGGAGTTCAGCCTCGGCAAGAATTCTTTTCTTTGCTTCCTCACCCTGCCTTACATAATCAGCAACAATTTTTTCAGATTCCTTATTAAGGTTTGCAATCTTTTCGGCATACACAGCAAGGGCCTTTTCCGCATCGGCCTTTTTCTGCTCAAGATCGGCAAGTTCATCTTTAATACTTGTTATGCGGGATGAAAAAAACTCTTTCACAGGTTTTCTTGCAAGGTAAAAAAGTGCGCCTGCAAGCACCACAAAATTGATGAGCTTATAGGTATCGGTTGCAAGCCATCCCATATGTTCTGCGCCCTCTGCTTCTCCTGCAGAAGAGGCAAGAACAAGACCTGCACCCATCAAGAGAATTAATCCAGCCATTGCAAAAATTGATTTGTAACGTTTCTGAATAAAGTTCATAATTTTCATCAACAAGCCCTCCCTAAAATCTTTTCAGCGATTGCTCCGGCAAAACTATCAACCTCCTTTTCCAGTGCAACCCGGGCATTTTCACTCTCTTTGGCAACCTTGCCGCGAATCTCGGCAAGATTAGCCTGGGCTTTTTTGTTGATTTTGTCAATTATCTCCTTTTCCTCCTTTGAGGCCTGCTCAACGAAAATCTCCTTTTGCTGAAGGCCTTTTTGCCTTGCCATCTTGAGACCTTCTTTGTAAGCCTTATCTTTCTCCAGAGCCTCCTGAGAGGATTTTTCAATCCCACCTTCAAGGCCTGAAATCTTCTCCTTTCGTTCAAGGATAATTTTACGCACAGGCTTAAAAAGAACTAAGTTGAGCACAAAAAAGAGAAAAAGGAAATTGATAATCTGAATAATCAATGACCCATTCACACTAACCATAAATTTCCCTCCCCAATAAAAATAAAAATGATTAAAAAATTACTATTATACCAGCTACCTATATTAAATCTACTGTCTGTATTCCACTAAGACAGTTTAAAGACAATAATAAAGAAATATGATCGAAAGTTGAGTACCATCAAGATATTTTTTTGTCAACATTGAAATAAGTTTTTCTATATATATAAAAACAACGGCATCTAACCCAATTTGAGATATAACCGCAACCCATTTGCCTTTTCTCATTTTGTCAGAATTTTTGATCCTTTAAAGCCATCTGAGAATCATTAAAACTCGATTATCAAGTTTTTTAATTGAATTTTTTCCAAAAAGGGGGTCAGGCTTTTCTTATTCGTTGTTATCAAACTATAAATATATGTTAACCTCAAAAGTTGAGATAATGACAATAAGGAAAGCCTGACCCTCTTAAATCTTTAATGTTCGATAAAAACTTGATAATCGAGTAAAACGGCCCATGGCCGTTATGAAAATCTGCGCATACTTATA
>WGCX01000320.1 GCA_015493575.1 Desulfobacteraceae bacterium
ATCATTTTAATGCCCTCCCACAAATGAAAGCATTACAGCAGGTTCAAGCAGAAGTCCTAAAAGCATTTTAACCATCACGATGAGTACAAGGGATGCAAGGATTATTTTCAGCTGGTCTCCGTTGAGTTTTTTACTTATTCTTGTCCCGAACTGGGCACCGAGGGATGAACCTATCAAAAGAATCAGGGCAAGCACAAAATCAACTGTATGATTACTGTGAGCCTGCATTATTGTCACGTTAACACAGGTAAAAAGTATCTGAAAAAGGCTCGTACCCACAACAACATGCATTGGCATTCTTAAAAGATATACCATGACCGGGACCATGATAAATCCGCCTCCAACTCCCATGATTGCGGCAAGAATACCGACAAACACACCAAGTACAAGGGGCATGAGGATAGAGAGTTTTACCCTTGATTTATCAAAATATATCTGCCATGGCAGCATGCCAATAAGTTTTGCATATGTTGATTCTTTTCTGGGCTTTTCTTCAACAACAACGGCAGTTTTTGTTTTTTTAAGTCCCTGAAGGCTTTCGAGAAACATATAAAATCCCACAAACCCAAGCATTAACACATATGTGACTTTGATGAGAAAATCAGCATTTCCCGTGGCTCTTAATATTCTGATCACCTCAACTCCGAGGGTACCACCTGCAACACCGCCTATTAAAAGCAGAAAACCCATTTTAAAATCAACATTTCCAAGCCTGTAATGGGCAAAGGTCCCTGACGTTGATGCTCCGACAATCTGGTTTGAATCCGACGCAGCAGCAACCGTTGGCGGAATTCCAAACATGATAAGAAGGGGGGTCATTAGAAATCCTCCTCCAACTCCGAAAATACCTGACAGAAGTCCCACAAGCCCTCCAAGACCGAAGATCAGCAAAATATTAACACTGTGTCCCGCTATGGGCAAGTACATGTTCCACATTCTTTTTCTCTCCTTAAATGAATAATTACTTTAGATAAAATTTTCTGCCATACGCCCCATGGCGTTTATAACGGCGAAAAGCAGATAAAAAGTCCGGTGGGAGATTTTTTTAATATTGTGCATATTTCCCATGGACAACTTCAATACGACAGTCAACGCTGTGTTGAATTTTTTTAATACACTCTGTAAATTCAGCCTCCTTTTCCTTGTTTATTGCTTTTTGGGAAGCGCCTATGACGAGAAGATCAATTCTTCGGCTTTTTATAAAATTGATTATTTCGTTTTTAAACTCCCCGTTTGCAGTATAATAGCCTACATTAATCCCCCTGGACCTGCCGTCCTCTATCAGGGTTTCTAAATTTTTTTTTGCTTTTGCGGAAATATCCAATATTTTTTCCATGTTTGTATCAGATGTTTTCCTGTTTTCATAGTTTGATTTTTTTTTTGTTGTGTCAGAAACAAGAAGAAAATATACCCTGGCTCTTTTCATGCGCTCGGCAAGATTTATCGCGTGAAAACAGGGATGCAGGTCAATATTTTCTGTGTCTATTCCAATCAGTATTTTTTCCATAACAATCTCCAGTTTCCTTTTTTATCTTTTCTTATCGAATTTTATCGAATTTTATCAAATTTTATTATAAGCAATATTAGTGCCGTTGTTTATAAATCCTTTTATATCAAATAGTTATAAATACGTCTATTGTTGGAAACCCTAAGTATTTTTCATATTGAAACATAGTGGTTTTACAATCATTTCATTCTCTTTAATAACCGGTATATCAGGGAAATATAGCAAATGTTCTTTTTGTTATGGTTTCAATTTGAAATTTTTACAGGCGTTTCATAAAACTGCCATGAGGCAGATCTGGTGATTCTCAGATTGCCTCTCAACAAATATAGAAACTCTTATTCTTAAAGGCACTTTGCAGGCGTTTCATAAAAAATAACTATTAGGGTTGCATAATATGGTAGAATCTTTTAAAAGAAATGAACATTTAATTTTAAATCAATAATATGCCATAAAGCGGAAGCGGAGATTTTTTTGAGAAAAGGGGAAAAAAAAGAAGATATCCACGGGGATTCAATATGACAAGACTTGCCCTGTCCGAAATTGCAAAACGGCTTAACCTCCATACAGAGACATTTAAACGCTGGATCAAACAGGGTAAAATTCCTGTTACAAAAAGCGGAAATTTTGGTATATTTAATGAGGCTGAGTTAAATAAATGGGCTGCGCAGCAGCGGAGTTCATTCAGGACTGCAGGCCCTGATGAAAAAGAAGAAAATTGTTTTGTTTCATGTCCGCTTCTGTCAGCAGTCAAAGAAGGTGGATTGTTTAAAAATATCGAAGGCAGAAACAAAGATGATGTCATACGATCTTCAGTAAGCCGTCTTTCCGGTATTCCAAATAATTTAAAATCCGAAATTTATGAGCAGATAATAAAAAGGGAGAAACTTTCCTCAACGGGGATAGGTAAAGGTGTTGCCGTTCCACATCCGAGGTCTCCATTGAAACAGGGGCTTTCTTATCCAATGATCACAACATGCTTTCCCGATAAACCTATTGATTTTGATTCCATTGACGGAAAGCCTGTGTTTGTTTTTTTTCTTATTTTAACCCCTTCCATTGAAGTTCATTTGAATTTGCTTTCAAAACTTTCTTTCTGCTTAAGGGACAGTACCTTTATCAATTTTCTTGAATCCGGTCCTGGTTTTGAAATTTTTCTTGATCGAATTAAAACGATGGAACGTTGTATGGAATAAAGGGGGCTGTGATAATAATTTATGAAATGGTTTAAGTTCTGGCGTTATCCTGGTAAATTTGATTTTTATCGATCGGATGACAGGCTGCTTCTGATTCAGATCGGTATTGTTGTAGGGGTGTTAAGCGGATTTGCTTCAGTGGGCCTTACATGGTCGTTATCTGCCATGCTCGATTCGTTTGCTCCTTTCAGGCAGTTATGGTGGGCATTTCTCATTCCGGCGCTGGGGCTCATGCTCTCCTCTCTTTTTCTTGAAAAAATAATGAACGAGGGCGCAGGTCATGGAGTCACCGAGGTGATATACAGTGTCTCCAAAGTCGGCGGACTGATGCGTTTACGATCCTGTTTCTCGAGATTGATTTCAAGCTGCCTGACCATAGGAAGCGGTGGGTCTGCAGGCCCGGAGGCCCCGGTTGTCATGAGCGGCGCTGCCATAGGCTCCAATATTGCCCGATTTTTCAACCTTAATGAAAGACAGAGAATCACCCTTGTGGGCTGCGGATGTGCCGGTGCCATATCAGCGATATTCAACGCCCCTTTAACCGGTATGATCTTTTCCATGGAAATTATCCTTGGTGAATGGTCAATGGTCCATATTATTCCCATTGCAGCAGCCTCAGTTGCAGGTGCTGAAACATGCCGTTTTCTCGAGGGCAACCGTATTGCCTTTGAAAGCAGTGCTTTTCACATCACATCCTATGACATGGCAGCATGCTTCGGCCTTGCACTAATTGCTGCCTTAGCTTCTGTCATGCTTACACGGATGCTCAGGAAAATGCACCACATATCAGTAAAAATTCCGGTGCCTTTCTGGTTGCGGGCTGCAATTGGAGGAGCCATTGTGGGACTGATAGGATTTGCTGTTCCCGACGCTCTTGGTGAAGGATACCACACAATCCATGCCATGATCCATGGAATGTACACGGCCGGCTTGGGAGTTGCTGCCGTTGCATGCCTTACAAAGATCATTACAACCTCTTTAACCCTTGGCTGGGGAGGTTCGGGCGGTGTTTTTGCACCATGCCTTGTTATTGGAAGCTTTGCGGGCATCGCATTTCAGCGCCTGCTTTTATTTGCCTTCCCCACTGTCATGTGGTCAGGCGAGGGACTTTTTGCTCTGCTGGGCATGGCAGGTATGATGAGCGGACTCCTCCAGGCACCCCTTACAGGGTTGTTTCTCATTGTTGAGATTACGGGAAGCTATGATGTAATGGTCTCTTTGATCATTGTCTCGGCGCTTTCCACTGCCATTACCCATTATTTTGAACCCACTTCCTTTTATCTTAAAGATCTCATTGACAACGGTTCACTGCTTCGACCGGGTACAGATCAGCGGGTTCTTTCCGATATCAGCATAAGAGAGGTGATTGAAACGGACTGTATTGCGGTGCTGCCTGATATGCTGCTAAAGGATTTTGTTGAAATTGTAAAAAAATCCGCAAGAAATTTTTTTCCTGTGGAAGACCAGCAAACAGGCAGGTTTCTTGGTATAATTAACCTTAATAAAATAAGGCCGTATATCTTTAATACTTTTTTGTATGATACCGTGGTTGTTGAAGAGATCATGGATTCAGATCCTGAAGTGGTTTTTTATGACGATGAGCTTTCCGATGTTCTCCAGGAAATGGATTCAAAAAATTATTTCAGTATGCCAGTGATCTCCCACGCCAGATTTATCGGTATGGTGTCCAAGGCAACTTTACTTGATAAATACAGAGATGAGCTTAAGGCCCAGACATTTCATATTGTATAGGAGGATTTATGATAAAAACACTTTTACATGTATTCAGGAATACACCAAAAGGAAGAGAAGTGCTGTTGCAGTCCCTGTATTTCTGTAAACTTACCGGTGTATCAATTGTGATCTATATACCTGAACATCCAAAATTTCTCATGTATTTTGATAACGATGCTGTTCAGGTGGATCTTGATAAAACTTATCTGGCAGATCCTGCCACTGCAAAACAGCACGCAGAAGATCTTGCTGAAAAGGCGGGTGTGTTCCCAAAATTTATTAAACCCAAGAACTTCACAGCTTCCACCCTGCCTGACATTCCTGTCCATTTTGATTTCATGTGCTGCCCGAGGATAATTGCAAGTCTTTCAGCCAAGATCAGTCCCGGTCATATCGGTCCCAAGGTAAGAAGGATCATTAATACAGCAACATTTCCTGTTTTAATGCCTGTTCCCCAGTTTAAGGAATGGAAAAGCCTTGTTGTGTTTTTCGGGGGTTCCGGTATTGATGTTAAAGAGCTTAAACTTGCCCTGTCTTTGAAAAGAGCAACCGGATTTCCCCTTTATATTTTTACCCAGGCGGAGAAAACACCAAAGGATTATTTTGAAGATGTCCTTGCCAAAAGTGGCCTTGACGGGGAAATTAAGAAAAATGTCAAAAAATGGTATTTTTTCTCAAAGGGGAAATTTAAACACAATCTCTATAATATCCCCCATGATGCCCTTTGTATACTTGGAGCCTATGACAAGGAATTTGTAAAGGATCTTATATGGGGAAGTACGGTTGAACTGGTCCAGAAGACTCTGCCAAATACTTTGCTCATTGCAGGGCCCCATTATATTATTCCACCGGGGTAATTTAATTTAATTCAAATTTTTTCATTTTTCTCCACAGGGTTGTGCGTGGAATATTTAAAATTTTACTGGCAAGGCCTTTATTGTTTTTGGTTATTTTGAGTATCTTCTCAATATGGTTTTTTTCCATTTCCTCCATTGTGAAAATACCGCCCCCAACAAGGGTGTCAAATTCAAGTTTCTGGAGATCAGGGGGAAAATCATCTATATCAATAATATCTTTGTCTGCAAGCACAACAGCCCGCTGGATGATGTTTTCAAGTTCCCTTACATTTCCGGGAAAATTATATTTTACAAGGATGTCAAAACATTCCGAAGATATGTTTTTTATATTTTTACCAAAGGCATTATTGTATTTATCAATGAAAAAATTGACCAGTACCGGAATATCTTCTTTTCTGCTGCAAAGGGTGGGCAGGCTGAATGAAACCACATTCAGCCTGAAAAAAAGATCCTCCCTGAAGTTCCCGTTAACACAGGCATATTTCAGATCTTTGTTTGTGGCGGCAATTATCCTGATGTCAAGGTCAACGGGTTCTGTACCCCCAACCCTTAAAATGCGTTTTTCCTGAAGAACCCGCAAAAATTTCACCTGCATGGATAAAGGCATTTCTCCTATTTCATCAAGGAAAACAGTACCCTTTGCCGCAGATTCCAGCAGCCCGATTTTTTTTAGCGATGCTCCTGTATAAGCACCTTTTTCGTGGCCAAAAAGTTCATTACAGATCAGTTCATCTGTAAAACCACCGCAGTTAAAGGAAACAAAGGGTTTGTTTTTTCTCTTGCTTAACCTGTGAATTGATTTTGCCACAAGTTCTTTTCCCGTGCCGGTTTCTCCCTGGAGCAGTACATTGCAGTCAATGGGAGCCACTTTTTTAATCATCGCAAAGATCTCCTGCATCGCCCTGCTTGCCCCGATAAATTCCTTGTCTAAGAGGTCATCCCCAAGGTTATTGCCCGATAAAGGGTTTTCTCTTTTATAAATTTTTTCCTGGACCCGGTTTGCAAGGGAGATTATTTCTTCAAGCCGGAAGGGTTTTGCAATATAGTGGAAAGCGCCTTTTTTAACAGCTTCAACAGCAGAACCAATGGCGCTGAATCCCGTCATCATAATGATCTCTGAATTATTTCTTTTGGCTTTAATTTCTGAAAGGACACTCATTCCATTCATATCGGGAAGAAGTATATCGAGAAAAACCAGGTCAAAGGGATTTTTTTCCATCCTTTTGAGAAAAGAGGCACCGGTTTGAAAGGTTTCAACAATAAAACCGTTTTTTTGAAGGTTTTTTCCAAGATTTTTACAGACTATTTTTTCGTCATCAACAATGGCAAGTCTTAGCTTCATCCTGTTTGTCCCGGTTTGTTTTATCCTGGTCTGCTTTAGCCTGATCCATTTTTTCTGCGGTGGGAAGGAAAATCGCAAAGGTAGTGCCTTTGCCGAGTTTACTGTTTACTTCGATATATCCTCCATGTGATCGGATAATCCCGTAAACAAGGGAAAGCCCGAGTCCCGTTCCTTCTCCAACAACCTTTGTCGTATAAAAGGGATCAAAAATATGACTTAAATCTGCAGGTTTTATACCGGCGCCGGTATCTGTAATATTTATTTCGTTATACCCTTCAGGTCCCGGCAGTGTTTTTATTGTCAACGTCCCTGATTCATCCATGGCCTGCACTGCATTCACCACAATATTTAAAAAAGCCTGGACAAGATCATGGGGTTTTCCATTAATAGCAGGAAGGTCTTTTTCAATATC
Source organism: Desulfobacteraceae bacterium (assembly GCA_015493575.1). Classification (GTDB taxonomy): domain Bacteria; phylum Desulfobacterota; class Desulfobacteria; order Desulfobacterales; family Desulfobacteraceae; genus WGCX01. Next base: position 7,046 of record WGCX01000320.1, read on the forward strand.
TTTTTCAAGCTCAACCCCGCTGAGCATCACCTGGTTTTTCACAAGTCTTATGGTCCGGTCCATGAGCTCTTTTATACTCAGTTCAACAACTTCTGCCTGTTCAGTCCTTGAAAATTCCAAAAGTCCCTTGACAACAACACTTGCCCTTTCAGCTTCGCTGATGATATCGTGAAGCATCGTTGATTTTTCTTCTTCATCCATGGCATCCATCCCAAGTTCAAGGGATTCTGTTGTTAAAGAAATATTGTTTAAGGGATTGTTAAGCTCATGGGCGATGCCTGCGGCAAAGGTTCCAATGGATGCAAGTTTTCTTGACTGGAGCAGCTGTTCCTGGCGTGAGTGAAGCTCCTCTGCCATTTTATTAAAGGCTTTTATTAACAGGGTAATTTCATCTCTTTTGCCCTCGGGAAAAGCAATGGGTTTAAATGTGCCGTTGGCAACTTCATCGGTTGCTTTTCTGACAAGTGATAAAGGTTTTAAAATTCCCTGGGTGAGAAGGTGAAGAACAATGCCAACGAGAATGAAAAAGCTTATCAGGAACGCTGCCGGTATGAACATGGTGCGGTTCAGAATGCTTTTAATGCGGAGCCATTTCTTTTTTTTAAGATCCTGGGCAAAATCAACAATGGCCTTGCCTTCAACTCTTATTTTGCCCACAAGCACTTCTTTACCCATGGGAGTTGCCTTAGAGGAAAATTTTTCAAGATAACGCCTGTAGTTGCCAAGATGTGATTTAAAATCATTGTATTCTTTTTCACCACCTACCCTTTTTATGTAAGAGCTTAACTCTTTTTCAGCAGATTCAACATCTGAAAGAAAACCCATGCAGCTGTTTAAGCTTGAAGGGTAGTGGTAATAGGTGTAATTTTTTTCATAACGTCGCATTTCAAGGCTGTCATTTAACAGGCTGTCAAAATTCTGCATGATCACCATTTTACTTGTTAATGATTTCATGGTTTCATAATAGACACCAGCAAGAAGTCCTATGAATAAAAGGATACCTATAAAAAAGACTGTGACTCTCACAGTAATTGTTTTCATCTATATTCTCCACAGAGAAAATATAACAGCCATAAGGCTGATCTGGATTGGTTCAGGTCTGCCTCATGGCAGTTTCTAAGAAACTTCTGTAAAAAAAGTTTTAAAATAAGAGTTTCATTTAAATGAATCCAAATCTGTATGCTCATAAAATTTTTTAAGATAAAAGTCCACTGAAGTTTCATCTTCAAGGGACAGGTCAAGCAACCTTGTCATGCCAAACATTTTTCCTGCAAGAAACAGGTTACGTTCAATGATATCGGCATCTTCTGCCTTTAGCCTGGCTTTTAAAAAATCTTTGTTTATATTAACCTTAAATCCTGCTTTCTTTAAAATTGCTGATATCAGTAAAACCCTTAAGTTGCGCTTACGCGCATCTGCTGCCCCGCCTTTAAAGGAAATCGTAATATGATTAAGATAGGGGTCCTTTGACATATATGAGTCTAAAGCAACATAATGATAGCCCATACTGAGGCTGAGGTTAAGGTATTCTTTAGTAACAACTGCAAAACTTTTGGTGTCTGAATTTGCGCTTTCCAGAGCAGGTGTACGCATCTTTGCCGTGATAACTCCCCTGGCATTGTCCATTTTTTCATATCCATCCGGGGAAACATCAGAAGCATTCATTCCACGCCATAAAGCCTGAAAGGGTTTGCATATAATTGATTCCGTCTTAATAAGTTTTTCATCGGGTGTAATCACATTGTTCTCAAATAAATCCAAAAGATACAGGTTCAAAGAAAGTTTAGTATCCACCTGATATATATTCTGCATTTTCCCGAAACTGTTTTTGTCCTTTAAGGAAAACATTTCATTCAATGCTGTCTCATGGCAGAATCTTATGATATCGTGCCAGCTCTTACATGAGCTTTCTGTAAAATTTTCACCACGGGGATCTGTCAGATTAAGAGGGAAAATCAGTTCGGCAAGTCTTTCCAGCATCTGATATGATTCCGTACCTTCAACATTAACAGCAATGGAATCCGTTGATTCAGAATTATCATTCAGAATTGCTTTTATGATCCCCTGATAGATAATGCCATTGGTGGCATCAACAGTTATTTCATCGTTATTTTTCAAAATTGAAAATATGTCAGGAACCCTTACCACGCAAGGAACATGAAATTCTCTGACAACCGACGACATGTGATCTGTAAGGTTTCCTTTTTCCACAACAACAGCACTTGCCTTTTGAAAGACTCCGGTGTACTGGGGAGAAGAGTTTTTAAGCACAAGCACTCCTCCCCTTGGGAAACCGAAAAGGTCATGGATGTCCCCTGCCTTAAAGACCTTTCCTGCGCCTGTACCTGCAGCAACAGGTTTAGCTTTATCCGAAATTACAGAAGCGTTGACTTTTTTTGTTGGAATATTCTTCCCGGTATTGAGATGCAGAGGTCTTGCCTGAACAATTATCAGATTATCATTTTTATCAAAGCACCACTCTATATCCTGCGCACATTTAAAATGTTTTTCAATAACCATTGCAGCCTGACCGAGCTTGCGCAGTTTGTCTCTGTTAAGGCAGGGGCTGTTTTCCTGTCCTTCCGGAACAATACCGTGCTTAGTACCCCCGTTATCTGCGAGTTTCAGAAAAATTTTTTTTGGAACTATCTCCTGGCTCAGCAGAGAAAAATCAGAGTTGCGTGCAAGGATATAGGTATCTGCAGAAATATCTCCTTCCACAAGAAGCTGGCCAAGCCCCCATATTGCGGAGATAACCATCTCCTGGTTATCAGGATGCACGGGATCGGTGGTGTACAAAACCCCGGAACACCTTGCATCCACCATTTCAAGAAACCCCACACTCATATTGACATCGTCCGAGTGGATATTTTTCATCCTCTGATAAAGGATGCTTCGGGTATTATATTTACTTGCGGCAACTGCTTTGTATTTATCAATAAGCTGGGCTGTAGGAACATTCAGAATAGAGGAAAACTGCCCGGCAAATGAATCTTCAAGGTCTTCTCCTATTGCGCTGCTGCGCACAGCCCAGTAAATTGGTTTGCTATGTTTATTTTCAATTTTTTCGCTTTGCTTACGAATAATTTCTGCTATCTCGGAGGGAACCTGTGCATTTTGAATTAATGCTTTTATTTTTGCTTCTGCCGAAAAAAGTGCATGGCTCTTGCTCACATCGGTTTTATGCAGAATATCAAAAATTTTTTCAGACAGGCTGTTAAATTCGGAAAAATGGGTATATGCACAGACAGTAAGCCCAAAACCATCGGGAATATTAAGGTTGCATTTGTTTTTCAATTCTCCGAGATTGGCCATTTTGCTGCCGACTTTATCAATATATTTCGTTGTTATTTTATCCATGGGGATAATAACAGGTGTGTATATCGGATCATCACTGCCAGTAGTAATTCTACGAATTTTTTTTGCTATATCCTCAAAATTCTGGAATAAATCATTGTAATCGTTTCCTGATAAGGCCCGAAGATCAAAAAGTATATTCCCTATTCTTCGGGATAAATTTTTAATCATACTTTTAAGATACGGAATACTTATCAATTGTTGATTATAATATTTATTTTCCAGCTCAGTCATCATGTCCAGACTCTGCTCATTTTCAGTAAGCAGATCTAAAAAAGATTTATACCGCATCTGCAAATCATCTTTGATATCAATTTCAGATTCAATTTGACCGGCAGTTGTCAGCCTTTTATGAATTGTTTTCCAGAATCTAATCATGGAATAACTTCCTTTAAGTTAATAAATTTTTAGAAACAGCCTTTTTCACGCTTTTCTTTAAGTCATCTAAATTAAGAGGCTTTTGGAAAAAATCAAATAGTTCATCCTTTATATCTACAATGGATTCCTCCACAGGCGACATAAAACTGATCATTATTATCGGAGTATCAGGAGACAGCCTTCGGATAGCACGAACAATTTTTTCACCCCTATTATCCATCATTAAGCCGGTGATTGCAACATCAAATTGTATTGATTCAATACGTTTTTTTGCAACAAAAGGATCGGTATATACTCTTACATCATAATTTTCGTTGTTGAAAAATACTTTTAGCAGATCGCATATGGCAGGGTCATCGTCAATAATCAGCATCCTTGGTTTTTTATTCATAAAGGCGTTTTCCTTTTCGCGTATAATATCAAGAAGCCCTCCCTCCCTTTTTCTGGTGGGAATATAATAAGAGATTCCTGTAATAACCATCGCGACACCGGAAGCCAATAGACCTGCATCGAGGATTGTCCACCAGCCAATGCCGAAATAACGAATAAAACCTGTTGCCAGCGCTATAAATGCCATTCCGGTTCGAATGAAAGCAAGTTCTGTCCTTGCCCTGGCAAGAAGTGTCCGCTGCTGGGCTATTACAGTTCTTTTTTCTGACATAAATGAACGGCGTTTGGCAAGCTCTGTTCTCACACCGGCAAGGCCTGTACGTTTTTCTGAAAATTCAGTCCGTTTCTCAGCGGCCTCGGTTCTTCCCTCAGATAAAAAAGTTCGTTTTTCTGCAAGAATGCTGCGTTCTTCAGAAATCAGAGTCCTCTCTATCGTGTATTTTGCCCCTAATAGTGGAAGAACATCCTCCAATGATTTTGCATTGACAATCTCCTGATCTATTTCCTCGAGATCACTTACCAGATCATTTATATACACTTTTCTTTCACGTTCATTAAGAGTTTTTCCCAGTATTAAATAATGACGTCCTACAGGTGAGAAATCACTTTCATTTAAAACCGAGTCAAGGGGCTCTAAGATTGCTTTTTCCTTTTCTTTAAGTTCAGACTTGTATTTGTGTATTAATTTTTCATTAAGTTCGCTCATGAGTCTCTGATTGTCCTTTAATCGTTATAGATTCATCGGCAGGCTGTTACACAACTCCCGTTTTCAAATTTTCAAATTGAACTTTAATATTGCAGGTGTTATCTGGCCGGATTTATTTTCCGGCCTGAACTATAAAAATATGGAACTAAAAAAATATGTATATCCGATTTTACAATAATCAGAATATGATTTTTCAGTGGACTTATCAGATATGAAATCATAAAACAAGTGAATATATGGTACGAAATATGAGTTATCAACTGGTTCAAATTCCGGGGGGCTATTTTTTATAAGAAAGAGCTCACTTCTGACAAAGTTACAAATACTCTTTCTATGTTTGTTGAGATGCACTGTAACGCAGTTCAGATCCGCCTCATGGCGGTTATATGAAACTCCTGTAAAATTTTTATTAAGATCCGGATCGGCATGTTCAAAAATCAGTTGGTGCTCAACGGGTAAATACCTGTATAAATCTTTTTGCAGTCCTTCTACATTAAGCACAGCAAGGTATGTCTCAAATGAATGCCTCGCTGTTACGGGTTTTCTCTGAAATTATGGTACGTTACTTGCTTGCTTTAGACTGTAAACATGAAAATTACCGGTGTATTTCAATGACATTGGTGTTTTTTGCAATGGCAGGCTGGCAAAAGGTTTTGAGTATCAGAAGCAATTACGGGCTTTTAACAGATAAGAAAATATGGACAATGGGACAATATTGATTCATTTTGAGAAGGGAGACACGGAATACGCAGGCATTTACCAGGCGATAAACCAGATGTTTCTTGAAAATTCAGAGACAGAATGCACGTTTGTTAACCGCATGCAGGATCTTGATGACGATGGTCTTAGAAGAGCGAAACTGTCCTATCGGCCGGTTAAATTTTTAAAAAAATTCCGTGTTGTGCTTGATTAGCCTGCCTGTTGAATTCATGGCTGTCCAAAGCCATGGGAGAAAGATACAATGAAAATATTTATTTCAGGTGGAACGGGTTTTGTGGGGACATATCTGTGCCGCCATCTATTAGATAAAGGTCATGGTATAATTGCTGCTGGAACTTCGAAAAGACATATATGTGAGGGAAGAGATGGTTTTGAACTGATTTCCTGTAACACAAGTCTTAAAGGAAAATGGCAGGAATCATTAAAAGATGTTGATGCTGTCATTAATCTTGCAGGCAGAAACATCTTCAGGTTATGGACAAAAAAATATAAATCTCTCATGTATGACAGCAGGGTGTTGACCACCCGTAATCTAATCAATGCACTTCCGGGGGACCGGAAAATAACTTTTCTAAGTACTTCTGCTGCAGGCTGCTATGGAAACAGGGGGGATGAAATATTAAATGAAAAATCTCTGCCTGGAACAGGGTTTCTTGCACATTTATGTGAAGACTGGGAAAGACAGGCCTTTAAGGGTGAAGAAAAAGGGGCTAAGGTTTCCATAATGCGTTTTGGTGTGGTGCTCGGAAAAAACGGAGGAACACTTGCACAGATGATTCCGGCCTTTAAGTGCTTTGCAGGAGGCCCCCTTGGAAATGGAAAGCAGTGGTTTCCCTGGATTCATATAAAAGATCTTGCTTCAGCAGTTGATTTTCTACTTGAAGAACGTGAAGGAAAAGGAGTGTTGAATTTCAGTGCTCCTGTTCCTGTCAGGCAGAAAGATTTCGCAAAGGCCCTTGGAAAAGTGATGAACAGGCCCTCGGTTATACCTGCCCCGGGCTTTATTTTGCGATTGATCATGGGCGAACTTGGTTCCGCGCTCCTTGAAAGCCAGAGGGTTGTTCCGGAAAAGCTCATGGAAGAAGGTTTTGTGTTCAAGTATAAAGAAGTTCAACAGGCCCTTGATAATATTATCAGGCAATAAAAACAGATCCGCCTCATGGTGGTTATCAAAAAAGGAGAATAAAATGACTAAAATTAATTTAAAGGGAAATCCCATTGAAACTATAGGTAAACTTCCGGCAAAAGATACCATGGCGCCGGACTTCTGCCTTGTGAACGCAGATCTAACTGATATAACTCTTGGGGAATATAAAGGTAAAACGATTGTTTTAAACATATTTCCAAGTCTTGATACACCGGTATGTGCTGCTTCTGTCAGGCGTTTTAACCAGATGGCAAGTGAGATAAAAAATACCGTGGTATTATGCATTTCAGCGGATCTTCCTTTTGCACACAAGCGTTTCTGTGAAGCTGAAGGCCTTGAAAATGTTATTTCAGCTTCGGTATTCAGGTCCGGTGATTTTGGAAAAGATTACGGTGTGACAATTACCACGGGTCCGCTTGCAGGATTATTATCAAGGGCTGTTGTTATAATTAATTCCGATGGCAGGGTTGTTTATACTGAACAGGTGCCTGATATTGTAGATGATCCTGATTTTGACGCAGCTTTTAAAGTTATTGAAGGGCTTTAAATGACTTTTGCCTGCAGATTAAGATCTGTTCCTAATCTGCAGTACAGAATTAAATTTGAAACATGTTATTATTTTTTCAGCAGTGAAACGGGGAATATGATGAACATAGACTGGGCGTATTTGAGGAAAGGCTGACAATCATGTGCAAAAGCTCAAAAGTATTTTGAGCAGAACAATTTAAAATTAAACAAGACAGCCGATGCAAGAAAAGATACCATAAAAAAGGATGCTGCATGGGATCTTCTCAGCTCCTTTGACATTATATATGCAGGAAGGGGTAAAAAAATCATCGAATTTAAACCGGGGCAGGATGAAAAAGAGGCAATATTAAAAGTGTGCCTCGGCAGGACCGGCAATCTCAGATCCCCTGCAGTAAAAGTGGGAAATACAATGTTTGTGGGGTATAACGACAATATGTATGAGAATCTGCAGGGTGTATGAAAAATGGGCAGGGCTTTTTTGTCAAATATCTGCAGGACAGGCTCATTTTTGCCTGTCCTGCAATTTTTCAGTTTATCTCTGTATGAGTTTATCTGCTTTTTTTGTTTTGTTCTGCCTGTGTAATTGTACTTTTCTGAATAGATTATTTTTTGGAAGTTCCCTTGTGTAGGGATTATCGTTATTATCAATAAAACAGATACAGCATACCGATTAAAACCACAAGAAACAGGACGGTCATGCCCGCTCCTGCCTTTGCATAATCAAGTGTTTTATACCCTCCGGGTCTCATGATAAGAGCATTTACCTGGTGTGTTGGCAGAACAAAGGTGTTGGATGCAGCAATGGCCACAACCATGGCTGTAATCCTCGGGTCAGCACCTGCCTTTACAGCCATGGACATGCAAAGGGGTACAAGCAGGACAGTTGCCCCCACATTGGAAACAACAAGGGTGAAAAAAGAGGTTAAAATGCCTACAACAAGAAGGAAAACAATGGTGGGTACCGACCCTATTGCCGTCATAATGGTATTGGCTATGAACTCGGCAGCACCTGTTTTCTGAAAGGCAAGTCCTAAGGGGATAAGCCCCCCGAGAAGGAATACAGTCATCCAGTCAACGGAATCATAGGCTTCATCGACACTTAAAACCTTTGATAGAATCATACCAAGGGCACCTGTCAGCAGACAGACCGAAAGAGACAATTTCATATCGGGAAATCCTATAAGTTCCATGAAAGGTGTGAATCCCAGTACAAGGGAAAGTGCCAGGCCAAGCCAGAATATTGCGGCCCCTGCCTTGTTTTCACGCATCAATTCGCCTCTTATTTCAGTTGTAAAGGTGAATGTGCTCTTAGTTTTCAGCCAGTAAAAGACCTTCCATGTTCCAAACATCAAAACAGCGTCTCCTGTTCTGAAAACATGATCTGAAAGGTCATTGAAATGACATACACCATCGGTACATATTGTAATGGGAACAGTGTCAAGGGCCTCTGTAAAGTGTATCTCGCTGATTTTTTTACCCACAAGCTCGGATCGATCCGTTATTATACCTTCCATGAGTCCGGAGTTGTTCGGGGAAAGATCTTCTGCAAATCTGTCAAGGCCGCTTTTTAACGTAAAACCCATGGCATCTGCAAATTTTTCAACGCTTTTTCTGCCCTGGGCAATGGCTGCAAAGGTATCTCCCGGTTCAAGACGGTCTGTTCTGCGGGGTGCAAGTGTTTTTGTTTTTTTACTGCGGTGATAGATGGCAATAATATTAATATAGTAGTTTTCCCTGATCCCAAGCTGCTGTAAAGTTTTTGTACCGTCAAAGTGATCCGGGACTTCGATCTCATATATTGTGTCAATCATGTAATACGTATCTGCAATGGATGCAGGTACAAGGCCGGTATCTTCCTCATCTTCGGATTTTGCCGGCAGAACGAAACGTCCAAGGAAAATAAAATAGATAATTGCGCTTGCCACAAGAGCTATGCCAATCGGTGTCTGGGTAAAAAGGCCTAAGGGTTTGATTTTTTCAGGCATGAACCCAAGGGAATTTGCCTGATCAATCAAATCATTTAAAAGGATTGTAGGACTTGCTCCCACAAGGGTTATGGTACCGCCGATAATGGCACAGAATCCCATGGGCATGAGAATCCTTGAAACGGGAATGCCGGTCTGTTTGCCGATCCTGATGGCAGCTGGCATGAAAAGAGCAGCTGCACCGATATTCTGCATAAAACTTGAAATTATTGCAACAGTTCCTGATATAAGGGTAACAATGCGGCTTTCAGCCTTTCCTGCTATTTTAAGGATTTTTCTTGCCAGGATATTCATGCATCCTGTTTTATCCAATCCCGCACCAATTATAATCACTGCAATAATTGAAACAACGGCATTACTGGACAGCCCGCTGATCGCCTCCTTTGGCGTTACAACTCCGAGAATCGGCAGGCTTACCATCATGATGATACCCACAACGTCAACCCTTACAAATTCAAAAATAAACAGCAGGATTGCAAGTACAAGCACGCCCATTACAATACCCATCTGCGGGGTAAATATAACGGTTTTTACAGCTTTTTCTGCTGCTGCGAATACCGGATTTGCAGATATCAGGAGCACAAAAACCGTTACCGCAGAAAGTACAAAAAACAGTTGATTTATTCTTGACTTCAATACAAAACCTCCATGTTTAATTAAGGTGCAAATTGTTTAATTTTTTCATTTGCCTCTTTGATGACAGCAGTTAATTCTGATATATTAAGGGGTTTATGCAGATAGGCAAATGCCCCAAGCTCCATACATTTTCCCCTGTCATCCTCTGAACCATGTTCTGTAAGGATAATAACTTCAATGGAAGGATTGTCCTGTTTAACTCTTCTTAAAACCTCGATACCGTCAACACCCTTCATTTTCAGATCAAGAACCATAACATCAGGTGGATCGTTTTCAATAAGCTTTAAAGCTGATTCACCATCATGGGCAACGGCAGAACCCATTTTCCTCAGGATCAGGCGATCTGAAAGGGTTTCAACGAATTCCTGCTCATCATCAACTAACAAAACCCTGGAAGGCAGGGCCATATCATATTTTCTGTAAATATCATTTTTTTGGAAATGCTTGCTCACACCTATTTCAATTTCTTCAACGCCGTCCACCTGGGAGACAATGGAGCGCAGCTCTTTTTCAAGGCGGCCAAGCCTTGTCACATTTTTGTTAATCAGGATATTAATTTTAAAGCGATTGGCGTGGACAATGACATTGTGCCCCTTTGCTGCAAGGGCAACTTCAACGGTGGCCTGGAGATTAAAATCTCTTATTGCCTGGCGTGACGCGGCATTGGGCTGGAAAATATCATCATCTATGTGGCTGATGATAAGATCAGAAGCATCTTCAACCGATTCTTTATTCATAGGAATGATGAGATCATAATCCGCAGGATTAAAAGGATCATCAATTTCACAGTATCTTGCAAGCCACTGAAGCTGTTCCGTATCAAGTTTTTTGATTGCTTTTTCAGCTTCTTTTTTGTTCATTTTATCTGTTGTTTCCATCATTTCTTTTATTCTGGACTGCATGTCTGATATAAGGCCTACCCTGTAGAAATGGGTTATCTCCCCTGGGATAAGCTGGGTTGCGTATCCGTTTAAAATAAGATCCCTGCCTGCTGAAACCATGAGCATTTTTGAAAGAACAAGCTTAATATATGCAAGGGCAAACTGTTTTTCATGGGTAAATCTTTCAAAAACTGATGTTTTAAAGCTGAGTGCTTTTTTTACCTTGGTTTTATCCATTCCGGAAAGGGTTGCAGCTTCGGAAAGAATCTGGTCAACAGAAGTAAGTTTAAACTCTGTCTTTTCACTTAGCGCACTGATCAGTTTATTTTCTTTACAGAAGTCAGCGCTGAAAATTGTTATAATTGCCATTATTCCTCCTGGTGAATAAACTCAGGGCCCACTCAAAATTAAATTTACATGGCGATCTTATGATTATCCATAGATGTTGTATCCAAAAAGTATGCCGACACCAAAGGTGAATATTTTCAATATGATTATTTTTTGCATAATTTATGATTAAAGGCAACTAAGGATCGAAAATTTTATTTTGTGCCACTTTATTTTGTGCCACATTAATAAGGAACATTGAAAGGGGTAAATAGTTTTTACAAAAACCATTTGACAAGGTTAAATCAGCAGTATAATAACACTCAGGCCTTTTAACGTTTCAGATTGAAACCCTTGCTGTTCCAATCTGAAAAAGTGATTTTTTATAACCGCCATGGGGCGGATCGGGTTTTGCCCTAAGGATTTGCCTCAAAGAATCACAGATTCTGAGAAAATATGAAATAAACGTAATAAATTGCATTCTATTTCATAAAAAAATGCAGAGAGAAGAAGATATGGAAAAAGTAAAGAAAAAGAATAGAGGGATGATATGGGGTCTTTTGACAAGTGTTCCTGAATTGACCCTGCTCATTGTGCTGATTATAGCAGGTTATGCTGTCATGGGAATTTTCTCAAAAATCCAGCCGACTCAGGTGCTGAACCCGACGGATATGTGGATTATCATTGTTGCTTCCTTTGTGATCAGTACTGCAATAGCAATGCTTGCCGTTATCGGAGGTATTGGAGGCGGGGTGATTTTTACACCCATCATGCTTGGATTTACACATATAGACAGTCTTGTGGTCAGGTCAACCGGCCTTGTTGTGGCAATGTTCAGCGGATTGATATCATCGGGTCCTTTTATGAGGACAAAGCTTGCCGATTTAAAACTGGTATTTTACTGTGGTGTTCCAATTACTGTTGGAGCTCTTGCAGGAAGTGTTGCTGCCATATATCTGCATAAATACATGGGACCTGTGGGAGATGGTTATGTACGTCTTTCACTTGGTATTTTAATGCTTGTTGTTGCCTATTTTTTAGTATCCGGCGGCGGTAAAACCGAATACCCTCAACCCAAAAGTATTGATCCTCTTTCAAAAAAACTCGGACTCAACGGTTTTTACTGGGAAGCATCTCTTGGAAAGGTTGTTCATTATGATCTTACGAATGCTATTCCCGGCGGAATCATGTTTATTGCTCTCGGGTTTATTGCCGGTTTTTTCGGTCTTGGCGGAGGTGCATTTCTCACGGCGACACTTAATCTTGTCATGATGGCGCCGGTTAAGATAGCTGCAGCCTGCAGTGGGGTTCTGCTTGCCATCAGTAACGCCACAGCCATATGGACATATATAACATACGGGGCATTGATTGCAATCTTTGCAGCACCCTGGATGCTTGGCCAGGTTGTGGGCGGAATTCTCGGAGCCTATCTTCTGATCAGGATAAAAGCAGGTTTTGTAAGAAAAGTTTTAATTGTTATTTTACTTGTTTCATCAATCAAGCTGCTTATGCGTGGAGTTGAGGGAGCATTTGGCATTACTCTGCCCTTTTAAAGGAGGAAAACATGGAAGAAGAAAAACCTAAAGCGCAGCTTGCTGCATTAATATATGGAGAGATTGTTTACTGGGGCGTTTTACTGGGATCTGTAATCGTAATTATCGGGTCTGTACTGGCATTTTTCGGGAATAATTATGTACCTGCATCATATTGGCTTTCTGCAATATGGAAGGGAGAGTCAGTTCACGAGATATGGAAGGGAGCAACCGGAGCCCTGCCAATGGGGCACTGGTATCTTGCTCACTTAACCACTGGTGACGGATTGACCGCTTTTGGACTTTCGCTCGGTGTTTTTGCCGTTCTGCCGGCACTTCTTCTCTCTTCGGCAGCTCTTTTTAAGGATAAGGACGTAGTGTACGGCACTCTGGCACTCATCGGTGGGATTGTTGTCTTAATTGCAGTTCTTGGAATAATTCCAATGCCCTCATAATTCGTAATATAATATTTATGATATCAACAACTTAACATAATATTAATCGATAAAATTAAGAAATTATAGATTTCAGCATATAATACAAAGGAGGATTTCATGCCTGTTATTACCATTACCAGGGCTTCTTACAGTCACGGGCGAATGATTGCGGAAAAAGTGGCGCGTGAGCTGGACTATCAATGTATTTCACAGGAAATTATAAGTCTTGCTTCACAGCAATATGATATTCCGGAAAACTGGTTGAGGCAGGCAATAGAAGATGCACCTTCGCTTTTTGACCATTTCAGTTATGGTAAGAAAAAATATCTGGCATATATCAGGTCTGCACTTCTCGAATATGCAGCAGGGGATAATATTGTTTACCACGGCCTTGCAGGTCATCTCCTGCTTGAAGGTGTTCCAAATGTTTTAAGGGTTATTATCTCTGCAAATATTGAGGAACGTGTCAAAATAGAGGTGGAAAGGAAAAAAGTATCAGAAAACGAAGCTAAAAAAAATATCAAAAAGTTTGATAAAGAAAGAAAAAAATGGGCAGATTACTTCTACGATAAAGACCCCTGGAATACGAGTATGTATGATCTTGCCCTTGTTATCGGTGGAATGTCAGTTGATGATGCCGTTCAAAGAATTATAGAGACCGTGAAACTTCCTGCCTTTCAAACCACAGAAGAATCTAAGCACATCCTGAAACAAAACAGCCTTGCAGCAAAGATGAAGTCAGATTTGATGAATTTTTATTCTGATATTGATGTGGTTGTCGAGGATAGTAATATTGTTGTACGTATCGAGAGGAGTTTAAAGCAGGAAGAAGCTGTAGTTGAAGATATTAATTCCATAATTGCTGAAATGGAGATTCCCGAAGAACAGGATATCCTTGTGAATGTAATATCTGTCTGACAGACCATAATTCATGTAATCAGATGTTTGTAAGAGCTCTGGTTTTTTTCCATAACAGCATTGCAAATCCGGGATAGTAATTTAAGGAAGAACGGCAATGAAAGTAGTTCATAAAATAATCATAGGTAATGCTCTTGCTATTATCTCCATTGCTCTTGTGGCTGTTTTTTCCTATCATGAATTCAACCTTATCCAAGATAAACTCCATTTTGTTGAAATAGCAGACACTTTTAATGCATCTTTATTAAAGATGAGGCTTTCAGAAAAGAACTATTTTTTATATGGTGACAAATCAGCCGTTTTGAGAATTAAAAATGAATTAGTTAAAAACGGGGAGATGATTCAAAGCCTTAAATTTAATATTATCAAGTCTGTTGGCAGGCAGGAGTTTGATAAACTGCTTGGGTTTTTTAATAATTATAAAAATGAAATTTTAAAAATAGAAACTGCCGGCAGTCCAAAAAGTATGGAAGCTGATGTACGGGATGCAGGTCATGCTTTAAAACGTTTTTCAGAGAATATAACAAGGCTTGAGAGAAAAAAAGTTAATAAGATTATTTCCGCTTCAAGAAAAACATTGTTATACTTTTTCTGTATCATAATTTTTACTGCCATTGCAGCAACCTACCTGTTTTTCTCCAAATTGTTCAGATCTTTAAGGAAAATTGAGAAAACTGCTAAAGCCATTTCAAAGGGAAGTTTTGAAAAAATAAACGAAAAGATATCTAACGATGAATTCGGTTCTGTCATGCTTGCTGTAAATTCCATGAGTGAAGAACTCCAGAATCGTGAAGATCAGCTTGTTCAATCTAAAAAACTTGCCTCCCTTGGTATCCTTACCGCAGGGGTTGCCCATGAACTTGGTAATCCACTTAATAACATTTCAATGATTGCCCAGACATACTTAACTCTCTACGACAAACTGCCCGATGAGGACAGACTGGATTATGTCAATACGGTTCTCAGCGAAGCAGAGAGGATAAAGGATATTGTTCAGGATCTTCTCGATTTTTCCAAACCCAAGGGGAAGGACTTTAATATTGCATCCTTGAACAGCGTAATCAGAAATTCCCACAGGCTGGTTAATAATATGCTCCATGTTTCAGGAATAAAAAGCGAATTTGACCTTCAGAAAGATCTGCCGCCTGTTTTTATTGATAAAAATAAAATTCAGGAGGTGATCGTTAATCTTGAAACCAATGCCATTCAGGCCATGTCTCCCGGAGGTATGCTTTTTGTTAAAACAAGATATAAAGAAAATGATAAATATATAACAATTGAAGTCAAAGATACAGGTAAAGGAATTGAGACTGAGTATCTCAATAATATTTTTGATCCTTTTTTCAGCACAAAGGGAACAGAAGGTACAGGGCTCGGGTTATCCATAGTTTACGGGATCATAGAGAAACATAAAGGAAAAATTAACGTAAAAAGCGAAATTGGAGTTGGAACAACTTTTATTATAGAATTACCAGTTTACACTTTAAAGGAGGATTAAGATGGGCAGCGGTTACAGAATAATGGCAATTGATGATGAGAATATTGTCGGGAAAATGATAAAAGCAAATTTTGAGCCTGACGGGTATATTGTTGAAGTTTTCCTAAACGCAAAGCCGGCTCTTGAACGTTTAAATGAAGAAAAATTTGATCTTGTAATTACTGATCTGAAAATGAAAGATATTGATGGCATGGAAGTGCTTCAAACAATAAAAAAAGAATCTCCTGAGACCAAGGTGATAATGGTTACAGCTTTTGCCAGCATGGATACGTCAATAAAGGCGTTTCGTGGAAAAGCCGATGATTTCTTTGCCAAACCGATAAAAATTGCAGATCTCAAGGCCTGCGTTAAAAAATTACTGGATAAATAAGAAGATCTACACGCCTTAACTCATCTATGCCTGCAGCCCTTTCATGGGCTGCAGTTAAGGAAGTGCCATTTCTTTCACTTCCTGCTGATAATTTCCTGCGACTTTTTGTCATGCATTCGTAAAACAGATAATCTTTCCCCTGGGATGTCTGTTGTTATTCTTTCTTAACTTTTCATCCCTTATCTCTTTCTTGTGTTTAATCCATCTTTCCTGTATGGTTTTCATAAATTATTGGCTGGTTCAAAGAACATTTTCTTCAGTAAATGATAGTACGCTTTATGTGTTGAATCCTGTATATAAATCCTGTTGCCAGAAAACAGCGATTATGGTAAATCCGAATCGTTTATATCCATTAAATGTGCAAATGGGGTTATTATCAGGATTTGGTCCTGCAGGTGCCTGAATAAGGTTTATGCTTAATATGCAATAAAATACCCGGGAAAATTGAAAATTGAAACAAAAACGACTTGACACAGAGGAAAGGGAATTTTTCAGGATGGTTTACCATGCTGCATTTGCAAATCCTTTCAGCGATTTAAGGGAAAAGCTTGATTTAAAAATTGCAGGACTTTTCCCGTCGGTATCAAGGCGGGAGAGTATAAACAGATGCATAGAAGAAGTCCATAAGCGGATAAAGCACCTTGAAGATGAGGGCAGGGGGGATATTAATGCATTCAGGGGGCAGGATAAGACCATTATTAAAATCGTTTTTCTCTTTGATATTTTTCACAAGTTCCGGGATAAATTTGATCAACTGATTGATGATCAGATCAAAAAAGGCGATGCTTCTGTTCCGGTAACCTTTGCCAATGAAGCCATGGCTATGCTCTGTAAGCGCGGGATACCTGAGAATAGTACACTCCATTATTTTAACCTCTCCTATCAGTTAAGACGGGCTTTTTTTTTTATCTCCCATTCACTTGTGGGAAAAAGTCCCTGTATGAGAGAGTTGCGAAATAATTTATGGAACAATGTGTTTACACATAATATAGATCTTTATGATAAATTTTTATGGAATAAAATGGAGGATTTTTCCACACTTATTCTTGGGGAAACAGGAACTGGTAAAGGGACTGCCGCCATGGCCATAGGCAGGAGCGGTTATATCCCCTTTAATATTAAAAAAGGAATTTTCAGTGAAAGTTTTACAAAGGCCTTCAGTTCGTTGAACCTTTCCCAGTTTCCGGAAACACTGCTTGAGTCGGAGCTTTTCGGGCACAAAAAAGGGGCGTTTACAGGTGCCGTGGATGACTATAAAGGTGTATTTGACAGGTGCAGTCCTTATGGATCAATTCTTCTCGATGAAATAGGGGAAGTCCCGGCCCATGTTCAGATAAAATTGCTTCAGGTTCTGCAGGAAAGGGTGCTTACTCCGGTTGGTGGTCATACGAAATCAAGGTTTCACGGCAGGGTTATTGCCGCTACAAACAGGACAATTGATGATATCACGGGAGGAAATGTGTTCAGGGATGATTTTTACTATCGTCTGTGCTCGGATATCATTGAAATGCCACCGTTAAGAAAAAGAATAGACCAGGATGAATCGGAACTGGATGATCTGCTGTCATTTACCATTGAAAAAATGACAGGATACCTGTCTGATGAGCTGATTAAGAGAGTCAAAAGGGTTATTGACAAACGACTTGGAAAAAATTATCACTGGCCTGGAAATGTAAGGGAACTTGAGCAGTGTGTAAGACGAGTCCTTTTAAGACAGAACTATAAAGGGGAGAAGAAAAGAAAGGCAGCAGGGCTTAAGAATATTCTTATTCAGGGAATACAAAAAGGTGATATAGATGCGCAAAGCCTGATATCAGGTTATTGTACCCTTGTTTATCATAAATATGGAAATTACAGTGAGACTGCAAGAATAACAGGCTTAGACAGAAGAACAGTTAAAAAATATATTGACGAAGCCTGATCAGGGCAGGTAAGAGCCAGGGCGGACGATGACGGTAAAACCCATTTGCCTGTCTCCGGTTTTTTGTTTTTTCCACAGGAATTGAAGAGTAATGCACTAAAATTCTGTATATGTGCTGCTGATGAGCGATGAACACAAACAGACAAAATACAGGATCAATCGATTACAGGATAAAAGAATGCTTGATTTTTTACCGGGTTTTTTAAAAGGGATATTTTCATTTTTAATTTATACGTTGAATACGCTTGTTTTATGCACCGTTCTTTTTTCAGTGGCTTTACTTAAACTTATTGTAAGAGTACCCTGGTTTAAAAGCGTATGCGACAGAATTTTAAATTTTATTGTATCTTGCTGGATCAGTATCAATTCTTTAAGCTCGGATTTTTTTAATTCCATAAAATGGGATATCAGGGGACTTGAAAAACTTAAACGCAGGGAATGGTATCTTGTCCTTTCCAATCACCAGTCATGGGCAGATATTCTGGTACTTCAGAGGATTTTTAACAGAAAAATTCCCATGTTGAAATTTTTTTTAAAACAGGAACTCATTTGGGTGCCTGTTCTCGGTATTGCATGGTGGGCACTTGATTTCCCTTTTATGAAACGTTATTCAAAGCAATTTCTCGCAACTCATCCACATTGTCAGGGACAGGATCTTAAGCGCACAAAAGCAGCATGTGAAAAATTTATGACCATACCGGTATCAATTATGAATTTTGTTGAAGGTACCCGCTATACAGAAGAAAAACATAAGAAACAGAAATCTCAATATAAGTATCTGCTTAATCCGAGAGCCGGTGGGATCGCCTTTGTACTGGGCGCAATGGAGGATTGTATTCATAATATAATTAATGTAACCATAGTCTATCCTGAAGGAGCCGACAGTTTCTGGGGGTTTATTTCAGGACGTGTGAGACATATTATAGTAGATATTGAGCTTGTGCCGGTCACCCGGAATATTACAGGAGACTATTTCAACGATATTGCGTTTAGAAATTATTTTTGTTTATGGATTAATGAGTTGTGGCGCAGGAAAGATCATTTGATAGAAAGAATAAAGAATGAAAAATCCATCGGTAAATTATAAAATTTTCGATCCTAAGGGTGTTTAAAAGGATTATTGTTTATATTTTTTAGTATATCGTCTTTTTTAAAAATAATATGTCAAAGCGGGCGATGCCCGCAACCCATTTACCTCTCCCAAATTTCTTGTTTTTTTTACAGGAATTGAGGAGTAAGGCACTAAGGGCCTGTACGGATCTATTCTTTTATAAGAAACTTGCTTCGATCCGGCCGTCGGGAACAGGTATTACCCTTCACTCATGTATGCATTCGCATCTCTTCGAGCCTCGTAAATCATCCATGATTTGCTCCTAGGGAAATGGCAGTTCCTGTCACGTCCTGTGACCCACTGCCATTCAATCCGTTCAGGGCAATACCTGTTCCCGGCGGCCTTCAGTGTGGAGTTTCATGCTTTGTCAAAATCTCTGATTTTGTGTCCTAAGGACATGGCAGTTATATAAGTCTTATTCGGGAATCACCTGCATTTCCCAGGAGAAAGGTGTTGTCTGTTTATCTTTTCTTACATGTTCCTTGTCCTGTCCACTGTTGATCATAACCTCTTTTATGGTTGCATTGTTTATGTTCGTTTTAATTATTTTTTTTGCATGTTTTCCTGCCACCACTGTCCCTGCCATGATTATGCCGGTTGATTGAATCATGGCAATGCCGGGAGTTTCATGGCTCCAGGCAATTAAATTTTCCTTTTCCGTCATAAATTCTTTAAGCTTATCTTTTTGCAGAGCAATTGAGATGTTTAAACGTGCAATTTTTTTATCCTGAATATCGGTTTTTTTAAAATATCTATTCAATTGCTGTTCAGCATCTTCAGCATCTTTTTTGAGTTTATTCAGTCTTCCCTTTAATTCATTGGTCTTTTGCAGCTCATTTTTAATGTCAAGGGATGAAATTTTTGAAATAATGTTTTTTATTTCCAGGCCGGCCTTATCCTGTATCTGGGCAAGCATCGTAATCCTGTCCTGATTTTTCCGGTTATTTTCTTCAAGCTCTGCTTTTTTCTTCTTAGATACGTTTAAATGCATTTGCTGATCGTAAATTTTGTTTTCCAGTTTTTCTTTTTCCTTTAATATGAAAATATCAATACCCGTTGTAATAATAGATGGCATGGACATTTCAGTTCCTATGTCTTTAACATATACACCAAGTTTTGACGTGATCCTGGAATTTAAAATTTTACCGTTCCTGATAATGCAGGCACCGCTGTTTTCTATTTTCGAGTCCACAATCTCTTTTGTAATATTAATATCTCCCATGGATAATATTGTTGATTTGTTGATAAATTTTGCCTGGATATTTCCCCTTGAATATATACGCGCTTTGCTTATAATTCCATTCACGGTAACATTACCGTCAGCATGGATAATTCCGCCGTCTATTTCATTTGCCGAGATATTGTTGCCTTGAACCCTGAATCCATTCTGTACACAGCCGTGTATCCTTATGTTCCCCTGATAACTTATATGGCCGGTTTCATAATCGACATCCTGTTTTGCAATAAATTCATCAAGTACACTTACAACGCCTGCCCATGAAAGTTTTGGCTGCCCGTCAATGGCAGCTATTATTTTTGTGTTGTTGTCATAAAAAAGGGCGCCTTTATCATATTTCAGCCTGGTATCGGATACAGGCTTTACAGGAACAATATCTCCAAATATGTTCTTGCCGTCTTTTCCTTGAACCGCGGGGATTTTTTCGGCAAGGATTGTTCCTTTTTTCACATGGGGAATTTTCCCTCTGTCTTTAAAATCAATTTTACCGTCTTTGCCTATTTCGCCGGGTTTGAGTCTGTCCGTATCAAAAAAATATTTAATTTCACCGTTTTTCCCGGGTAGGGGTTCATTCCCCATGGCGATTCTAAAGGGTTTTTTACTAAAGGTCTTTGATCTTATGAAACCATTTATCAACGTATAATCCACAATTCCAAAAGTGATATTTTCATCTTCCAATATATCAAGAATGTCTTTTATTTTTGTATTTTTTTCAAAATTTTCTGTTTTCATAAGGTAGGCTGAAAGCCCGTCCTCAGGGATAATAAGTTTTAATCCCAGTGGGAACAATTTTGTTCTGGCAAAATTTATATTAATACCGTTATCTTTTTTTTCAGGTTCCACTGATTCTTTTTCAATGTTTCCTGTTTTATCTTGATTTTGAGTTATTGATTTGTTCTTTTGCTCTAAAATGTTACTTTTTTCCTGTTGAATTAAATGTTCTGCCGGCTGTTTTTCAGTGGCTAAAATTTCTTTTGATTTTTTTTCATTCTTTTCTTTTTTTTCTTTGAGTCTGTATTTTTCTTTAAGTCTTTGTTGTTCCCTAAGGATCATATCTTTTTCAGCAGAGGAAATGATTCCCGCTTCCACAAGAATGTTTCCGATGCGCCTTGCCTTTTTTTTACGAGTTATTTCTTTTTTTTGCTCATCAAGGGCCATTTCAACGAGACTTTTATTGATTAAACCGAGATTGATGGCGATGACACCGAATCTGATATCTTCCTGCCTTAAAATTCTTGCCTTAGCTGCAGTGTTAAGTCTTTTGATGTCCTTTTCTGAAATAAGTTTTTTTGCAATGAAATATTTTTTAAGCGCCTCATTGATATTTTGACTGCCAGCGCAGTGAGAAACAGCTTTTTTAAGTTCTTCTTCTTTGATAAGAGAATGTTTGAGTGCTAATTTTCCTAAAATAGGGTAGTTGGTTTGTTTATCTTCACAGGACATTTTTATCTGTTTCCTCTGTTAAAAGATTGCTGCAATGATGCCTGCAAGAACGAAATGAAATTCAACGATAAATTCAAGGCGTATGCCGGGAAGCATGGATTTTTTTTCAGTGTAAATGATAAAACAAAGAAGAGATATAGGAAGAAAAGCAAGATAAAAACCGATTTTCTGTATAATTCCGGTGTCTGATGCAAATGCAAGCATAAAAAAGACAGAGATTAAAATAATTTTTATCAGGCGTATACTCTTTTTTTCACCCAGCAGTATGGGCAGGGTCTCTTTCCCGGTGATTCTGTCTCCCTGCATTTCCAGTGTATTAAAAAATGCTGTCCTTGCAAAAACGAGCCCGGTTGAAAATAAAAAGACCGGTATCACACTTATTTTAATTGATTCTGAAACAGCCGGCAGAATAGACGTTACGATTCCCCAGGCAAGGGCAATTAAAATTGTTTTGGAACCTGGTATGTCTTTTATGCTTTTTATTCTGGATGTTTTTGTGAAAACAGAAAAAATTTTACGATTATATAAAAGTCCGAGAATGCTCATCACTGCAAGTATAAAAAAAGAAAAATAATTATCATTAAAGGCAAGAACAAGGCCGGCAGCTCCGCTTACAGCAGACAGGACAGATAGTGGCACCGTATTTTTTTTGTAGAATGCAGCTCTGTCCGGGTTGTTATATCTGTCGGATTTTATGGTGAAAAGATTGTTGATGATCTGCATGGAGAGAACATAGACCATTGCAATGACAGCGTGGTTAAAGCTATTGTGATATTTTAGGCCTTCAAGCCTGACACATGCGAAGGTTAAACATCCTGCCCCAAGGGAGAGCAGTATATTGGTTTTGAGCAGAAAATTTATAAACTTTAAAATAATTGGATTGTAAAATCGATTTGTAAGGGAATTTTCTATTGTTTTGCAGGTTTTGTTGATGATCCAGTTTGGAGTTGAGGCTCCTGCAGTAACTGCCACGGATGCTGCATACTTAAGGGCATCTAAATCAAGCTCGGAAATATCTTCGATATGAAAGGATGGTTTTCCCGTTTCCCTTGCAATCTGAGCCAGACGTTGCGTATTGCCGCTTTGTTTGCCTCCGATAACAACAACGGCATCGCTTTGTGCTGCAATTTGTCTGACCTCTGTCTGACGTTTTTCCGTTGAATCACAAATCGTATCAAAAATTTTATAATGTGGATATTTTTGTTTAATCCATGATTTGATTTCATTATAAAAAGTGATATTCTGGGTGGTCTGGGCAACAACAACAGCTTTTTTAAATTCCGGAAGCTGCTTAAGTTCATCCAGGGTGGAAACCGTATGTCCCATGTTCCCTGCATAGCCGAGAAGACCTTTTACTTCAGGATGGGCGGCATCCCCTATTATGATCGAGGAATAATCTTTCTGTCTGTGTTTTCTTAATATCGTCTGTACTCTTATAACCCTTGGACATGTAGCATTTATAACACGAAATCCTGCTTTTTTAAGGGCCTCTTCATCTGCAGGCGGAACCCCGTGTGCCCGTATAACAACAAGCCCCTTCCCATGTTCCGGAATCTCATTTATGCTTGGGATACCTTTTTCCTTCAGCATTTCAAGGACCTGGGGATTGTGAATTAAAGGTCCGTAGGTACATATGGAATCACAAGTTGTATTTGATGCATCAAGAACGATATCCACGGCACGACGCACCCCCATGCAGAACCCTGCTGTTTTTGCTATTGTTATTTTCATGAAAGGTCGCTTAAAAGTTTTATAAGACGTTGGAATTCTTCCTTTGTGGAAAATTTAATTTCAAATTTTCCCTTTTCACCCTGTTTTTTTATCTTTACCTTTGAATCTATTTTTCTGGAAAGCTCTGCACATATTCTGTTAATATAGTTCTGGTCAGGATTGTCATCCGTGGAAGGACAAGTTTTGTTTTTACCGGCCTGCCCGGAGGATTTCATCCTGTTAACAAGTTGTTCAACCGCCCTGACGGACAGCTGTTTTTCCATTACTTCTTTCCATGCTCTGATCTGGTTTTCTTCCCGGCCTGCACCGAGTAATGCCCTTGCATGGCCCATGGATATCTCATTTCCAATCAGACTTTTTTTTATAATTTCAGGTAATCCCAGAAGCCTTATGAAATTTGCAATCGTTGACCGGTCTTTGCCTATCTTTTTTGCAACCATGGCCTGTGTGTAGTTAAATTCACAAATCAGTCTGTTATACGCTTCAGCCTCTTCAAGGGGGTTCAGATTCTGCCGTTGAACATTTTCAATGATGGATATTTCCAGCATCTGTTCGTCACTCAGCTCTTTGACCAGCACCGGTACATATTCCAGTTCTGCCATTTTCGCAGCCCGAAGTCTTCTTTCTCCTGCAATGAGCTCATATGAGTCTTGATTTTTCCTCACGAGAAGGGGCTGCAGAATGCCCTGATCTGCAATGGATACTTTTAATTTTTCCATTTCCTCCTCGGAAAAGGATTGCCGCGGCTGGAATTTATTTGGAGTTATATTGTCTATATCACACATGAAAAATGCTTCAGTATTTTCATCCACGAATTCAAAATCAGGAATAAGTGCTGAGATTCCTCTGCCAAGGCCTGTTTTTTTATTTTCTGCTGTCATTTTCAAGAAGCTCCTCTGCAAGGGCAATATAACTTTTTGCACCAATTGATGATTTATTATAAGCGATGACCGGCATACCAAAGCTTGGCGCTTCGCCCAGCTTGACATTTCTCGGGATTCTGGTTTTAAAAATCATTTTTTTAAAATATTTTTCAGCATCTTCAACAACCTGCTGTGCAAGATTTGTCCTTTTATCAAACATTGTCAGTAGGATGCCTTTTATTCTGAGATTGGGATTAATGGATAATTTTATCCTTTTTATGGTTGAAAGCAATTGACCGAGTCCTTCCAAAGCGTAAAATTCGCTTTGGAGGGGAATGATTACAGATCTGGCAGCAGCAAGGGCGTTAAGCGTCAGAAGACTTAAAGAAGGAGGACAGTCAATAATGATATAATCATAATCCCCTTTAATTTTTGCAAGTAATTTTTTCAAAATTTTTTCTCTTCCCTTTTTTTCCATCATTTCCACCTCAAAACCAATCAGATCCACATTGGAAGGTGCAATTGTCAGGTTTTTTATTTCCGTGGGAAGGATGATCTCATCCAATTTTACCTCGCCGATGAGAGCATTATAGATGGAAAATTTTAGTGCAGGCTTGTCGATTCCCGTGCCTGTTGTGGCATTGGCCTGCGGGTCACAATCAACAAGCAGGGCTTTTTCCCCTGCAACGGCAAGGGCAGCAGAAAGGTTAACCGCTGTTGTCGTCTTGCCAACTCCGCCTTTTTGATTTGATATGCTTATTATCTGTGTCATGGTTAAAAATTGTTATCACAATTATCATGTCAGAGCAAATGCATTTAAAATGTTATCATAATTTTTTTTGCATACCGGTAAATTAAAATTATCTTATTGTTGACCTTAAGATGTTTCTCTGGTATTACACTTTTCGATGAAATCAATTGACGAACAGATACTGCGAACCACTAAGGAAATTGTGGTAAAATTTATTGAAATCGGAAGACTGTCTCCATCAAGCGTGCATGAATCCTTCAGAGACATCTACGCCACGATAAGGGAAACGATTAAAGAAACCGATACTGATTCGATCTTTAAAGACGAAAAAAAATAATTTTAACTTAGAAAACCTGAAAATAAAATAATACAGATAACACAATCTCACCTCTTTGCAACAGCCATGAACCCTTAATTTACAAACGACGATGAGCCATAATATATACAATAAGGAGATTTTACCCAATGAACGATTCTCTTCAGAACCCGAATAATGGGCAGAAGAATAGACGCGGCACCAGAACCCGAAAAGTTTTTGACAGCAGTCATTCCTATAATTCAAATTCTCAATTTCATTCAGGCAAGTACCAGGGGGTGCGCAGTGGAAATATGCAGAGGCCCGGTAACGGCAGGCAGAATTATCAATCTAACTCAGGGGAAAAAATTAGCCTGCTTTCTCCGGAAACTGTTGATACCATTGTTTCTCTTATCAGGATGATGACAACGAATCAGGAACTTCTTCTCGATGTTCAGGAGAGGAGAGTTGCTGCAGAGGAACGTAAGGCCAATGCCCTGGAAAATATTGCGGCGTACTTTAGTGCTCTTTCTGCACAGGATGATTTGCAAACTGAAGATGGCGAAATGGTCATGGATGACTCTTTTCATGAAGAAGAGGAAAAATTCAGCGCTGAACCATCTCTGCTGGATGATTCAACTGAATTCTGTTCAGAATCGAAGCAGGATACTCCACAGAACAATATAAGAAAAACAATAAATTCCGGCACGACAGCCACGGAAAAAAAAGAAAAATCGTCTGATACTCCATCAGAAGTTTCCTTAGACAAAAAAGTTTTATCCCGTGAAGATGCCATGGAAACCATTTACCGTATGCGTGATCAGGGGGCAACTTTTAATCAGATTGCAGAGTATTTTATAGAAATCGGCCAGCCTACTTTTTCAGGCAAAGGTAAATGGCATGCACAGACAATTCACCGTCTGATGCAGAAGCAGAAACAATCAGAAGCTGTCTGAATATTTGAGTATTATTAAAAGACCATGTATATAACCAAAGCGGGCGATGCCCGCAACCCATATGCCTGCCTCAATTTCTTGTTTTTTATTGCAGGAATTCAGGGATAAGGCACTAATTAATGGAATTCATATATTCATTCCATTCCAGGGGTAGAAACTGACGTTTTTTCGTGTTGCACTCCTTGCAGCATGGGACAAGGTTTATTTTTACAGATTTTCCGCCCCTGGCAATGGGAATCACATGATCCATTGTAAGCTCTCCGGGGCTAAATTTTTTTCCGCAATAATGACAGATCCCGGTGGACCGCTTTCTTTTCCACCATTGGCTGTTCCTTAATTTTCTAGCTTTTGCTTTTTCTTTTTTTTGAAGTTGTTCATCAACGTCATCATAAAACATGTAGCCTGTGGTCATCAGTATCCAAACTCCTTGAGAATTCTTTCATTTTTAACCCAGTTTTTCGTTACCCTGACAAAAAGCTTAAGCAGTACTTTTGACCCGGTCATTCTCTCGATGTCTTTTCTGGCATGCTCTCCGATTTTTTTTAGCATTTTGCCTGATTTGCCTATTATTATTCCCTTCTGGGAATCACGGGCAACATGTATGGTTGCGTGAATTATAATGAGTTTTTTGTTAATTTTAAAAGAGTCCACTGTAACTGCAATTGAATAGGGAATTTCCATTCCTGTAAGCCTGAACACTTTTTCCCTTATCATCTCAGCTGCAATGAATTTTTCAGACATATCTGTGAGTGTGTCTTCGGGAAAGAATGCCGGTCCCACGGGCAGACAGTTTTCTATCTCCTCCAACAGCTCAAATGTCTGGCTGCCTGTTTTTGCGGAAACAGGAACCACAGCCTTAAAATTGAATATCAAAGAGAATTTTTTAATCATGGGAAGAATATCATGCTTTGCAATTAAATCAATTTTGTTTAGTCCAAGTACAACGGGTTTACCTGTTTTTTCAAGCTGCTCAATTATAATTTTTTCAGAATCGTTATCCCGGGATGCAGCATCCGTCAATAGGAGGATGATATCAACATCTGCAACTGCAGCAAGGGCCTGATCCACAATTTTTCTGTTAAGCAGAGATTTTGGTTTGTGAATACCTGGCGTATCAATGAAAATAATCTGGGAAGAAGTCCGGTTTACAACACCCAGTATCCTGTCCCTTGTGGTCTGGGGTTTTTTTGATGTTATTGAAATTTTTTCTCCAAGCACTCTGTTTAAAAGGGTTGATTTTCCCGCATTGGGAGCACCTGCAATTGCGACAAAGCCGGATTTGAATTTTTTTTCCTGTTTATTTATTGTTTTTTTAATTTTATTTTTTCCAGGCATTATGTTTTTCCGATGAAAGTATCAATTTCATTCCATATTATATCCCTTCCAAGTTTTGATTTTGCTGAAAAAAGGATAACACTGTCTTTTGTTACACCAAGATCCTCTGAAATAAGTTCCAGCCTTTTATGGCGCTTCTGCTTCGAAAATTTATCTGCTTTTGTCAGAACGGCAAGCCAGGGGATACGGCTGCTTTCCAGCCATTGGATGAGGTTAAGTTCCTCACTGCCCGGGTGTCTTCTGATATCCATTAAAACTACTACCCCCACGAGACTGTTTCTGCAGGACAGGTAATTTTTTATCATGGGACTCCACTGTGCCCGGATTTTTTTTGAAACCTTTGCATACCCATACCCGGGAAGATCCACAAAGGAGAGCTCATCATTTATTTTAAAGAAATTGATCAATTGGGTACATCCGGGTTTTGAACTTGTTTTTACAAGGTTTTTCCTGTTGATCAAAGTATTTATAAGGGATGATTTTCCTACGTTTGACCTGCCTGCAAAGGCAATCTCCGGATAATTTCCTTCTGGATACTGGGAAGGTTTAACAGCACTTTTTACAAATTCAGTTTGTTTGATAATCATATATGATATCTGTTGTTTTATTGTTCTGTTTTATTGTTCTGTTTTATTGTTCTGGCCATGATCATTGTCCGGTAAAGTAATTTTCCAGACGGTCAAGGCCTTTTTCAAGGTTTTCCATGGAATTTGCATAGGAAAATCTCAAATAGCCTTCCCCGTTAATGCCAAAATCAATTCCAGGCGTTACACCTACATGGGCTTTTTCGAGTATATCCAGGGCAAGTGAATAGGAATCCGCAGATATATGTTTTACATTGGCAAAAATATAAAAAGCACCGGTGGGTTCAACGCTGATGCCAAGTCCCATTTGTTTAAGTCTTTTTATCATGTATTTTCTGCGTTTATTGTATATTTTTCTCATTTCACGGGTTTCTTTTTCAGCACACTTCAGGGCTGCAGTTCCGGCAGCCTGTATCACTGAATTGGCTGAAATGAAAAAATTCTGCTGCAATATCTGAAGAGGGCGCATAAATTCTTCCGGGGCAATGAGATAACCAAGCCTTAAGCCCGTCATTGCAAAAAGTTTTGAGAATCCGTTTAATACAAAAGCACTATCTGTACATTCAAGGATTGAATGCTCTTTTCCTTCATAAACAAGGCCATGGTAAATTTCATCGGATATTATGTAAATATCATTGGATACGGCAATATCTGAAATTTCCTTCATCCTCTCTTTTGACATGAGGTTTCCCGTTGGATTGGAAGGAGAATTAATAAGGATTGCCTTTGTTTTGTCTGTAATTTTTTCCTTGATTGCCCTGGGTGTAAACTGGAAGCCATTTTCTTCACAAACCGGTATATTAACAGGAATTCCATTGGAAAATTTAATGAAACTCGGATAACATGCATAATGTGGATCTGAAATAATAATTTCATCACTGGGATTTACAAGGGCTGAAAAAAGAAGGAGCATTGCAGGAGAAGTACCGGAACTTACAAGTACCTGTCCGGGATTCACATCAACATTATAATTTTTTTTATAATATTCTGAAATGGCATTTCTCAGTCTGATATCACCAAGACTATGGGTGTAATCGGTATTATGAGTGTCAAAAGCTTCGTCAACTGACAGTTTTACACATTCAGGCGGGTTGAAATCAGGCTCACCGATTTCCATATGAACCACATCAAGTCCCGCAGCTTCCATTTCATAAATTTTTTCCATAATCTCCATTACAATAAAAGGAGTTATTTCTTCCGTTCTTTTCGCAATTTTGTCTGATTTCATGAAATCCTTCTTCATTACCTGCAGTGCTTTTTAAAATTATCGATCCTTAGTGTTTTAAATCAGTTTCAGTTTTTCTATAATACTTTATTTAAAGGATATTCAATGATTCCCTCTGCTCCTTCCTTTATCAGTACAGGAATAAGATCCCTTACAACACTTGAATCCACAATGGTTTCAACGGAAAACCAGTCAGACTGGTAAAGGGGTGCAATTGTAGGGGCATTTAAACTGGGCAGCAGTTTAACTATTTTTTCTATGATTAACTCACTGACATTCATTTTCAGGCCAACAAGTTTTCCCGCCAAAAGGGCGCCTTTGAGAAGAAGGGCAATCTGCTGTATTTTTTCCTTTTTTGCAGGATTTTCCCATGCTTTTTTATTGGCAATAAGTTGTGTGTTGGTCTGCATTATTTCATGGATAACTTTAAGATTATGGGCACGTATGGTACTTTCGGTTTCTGTGATCTCAACAATGGCGTCTGCCAGACCTGCAGCAATTTTAGCTTCAGTGGCACCCCAGGAAAATTTGACTGTTACTTCAATATTACGTTCCTTAAAAAAACGTTTTGTATATCTTACAAGTTCAGTGGAAATTGTCTTCCCGTTAAGATCCTCAAGACAGTTAATGGAAGAATCCCCGGCAACTGCAATCACCCATCTTGCCGGACGTGCACTTACCTTGGAGTAAACAAGGTCGGAAACAACATGAACATCGGACTGATATTCTGCGATCCAGTCCCTGCCTGTTAATCCTGCATCTATTACTCCGCTTTCCACATTGATGGCCATTTCCTGGGCACGGCAAAGGGCACAGGAAATGGAATCATCATTTATATCCGGAAAATAGCTCCTGCCGTTTACATTTATGTTCCATCCTGAACGTTTAAAAAGTTCAATGGTGGAATCCTGAAGACTGCCTTTAGGAATTCCAAGTTTAATTGTTTTCTGCATTATATTATACCTTTGTGATTGGTTGGATTTTTATTTTAATTTAATATGAAACACCTGTAAAATTTTTTTCAAAGTAAGCGTCAGCTGCACGCCTTTGGCCCATTTTTGTCAGAATCTTTGATTCCCAGGGGGCAGTCTGAGAGTTCCAAGCCAGGTCTCATGGCTGTTTATATACTTTTTCAGGATCAAAGATCCTTTTTTCCACAATCCCGGCCACACCATTCTTGTCCAGTTTTCTGAAAAAACAGCTTTCATAACCAAGGTGACAGGCTGCCCCACCTTTTTGTTCAACTTTTAAAAGCACGGTATCATTATCGCAGTCTATTCTGATCTCCCTGATCAATTGAAGGTTGCCTGAAGTTTCTCCTTTTTTCCACAATGTCTGTCTTGATCTGCTGAAATACGTCGCCATACCTGATTTCAGGGTTTCTTTCCAGGATTCTTCATTCATATAGGCAAGCATGAGCACTTTTCCCGTTGCATAGTCCTGGGCAATTGCAGGTACAAGTCCGCCTGTTTTTGTAAAATCAGGTTCTGTAATCATAAAATCTCCTTGTAAAATACGATTAATAAAATTTTATTATTTAACTTTAATTACACCTCATGTCAATGTGTTT
This sequence comes from Desulfobacteraceae bacterium, assembly GCA_015493575.1. GTDB lineage: Bacteria > Desulfobacterota > Desulfobacteria > Desulfobacterales > Desulfobacteraceae > WGCX01. The sequence continues at coordinate 37,878 of WGCX01000320.1, forward strand.
CTATTTTCCTGCTGGCGGGGAACCGGGACTTTGTATCCATGGGTGATATCAGGAACAATATACCTGGCAAGTTTCTTGCTTTGTTATGAGTTTTCTGATACAAAGTTTTTTATATTTTTTTATAAACTTTTTGATCCTAAGTTCCGGTACAGGCAGACAGGGCGTGATGACAAAACAAAAAACAAAATCCCAGATTTTAAAAAAAAGGGGCAAAAAAAAGAAAACATCTATTTTTCTGTCAATTTTTAAGTGGATTATAATCCTTGGTGCAGCAGGTGTTATGCTTTTAGCAGCAGGGGGTTATGGACTGTATTCTTATATAAGCCATGACCTTCCGAGAATTACATCCTTAAATGATTACAAGCCTGCATGTGTTACAAATGTTTATTCCGATGACGGCAGGAAAATTGGAGAATTCTACAAGGAAAGAAGAATTGTCATTCCCTTGTCAGAAATGCCTGATAACTTAAAGAATGCCTTTATATCTGCAGAAGATTCCAGGTTCAGAGAGCACATGGGAATCGATTTCGTAAGTATTTTAAGGGCATTTGTAAAAAATGTCAAAGCCGGGGAAATCGTTCAGGGTGGAAGTACAATTACCCAGCAGGTTGCCAAGTCATTTTTTTTAAGCCCTGAACGAAAATATAAAAGGAAATTAAAAGAGGCAATTCTTGCCTACCGAATTGATAAAAAACTTTCCAAAGATGAAATTCTATACCTTTATTTGAATCAGATTTATCTTGGACATGGAGCTTATGGTGTGGAATCAGCTTCGGAGAATTATTTCGGTAAACATGCAAAGGACTTAAATCTTGCAGAATGTTCCATGCTTGCAGGACTTCCCCAGGCTCCCTCAAGGTATTCTCCATTTAAACACCCGGATCTTGCTAAGCAGAGGCAGATATACGTTCTCAATAGAATGAGACAGGACGGGTATATAACAAATATAGAGGCAACACATGCAATTAATACAAAACTTGATATAAAACCCAGGAAAAACTGGTTTATAGAGAAAGTTCCCTGCTATACTGAATATGTGAGGAGATATATTGAAAAAAAATATGGGAAAGAGGCTCTTTACACACAGGGACTTAAAATTTATACAGCTGTGAATATCGAATTACAGAAAATAGCGAGACAAGAGGTTAAGAAAGGCTTAAGGGATCTGGACAGACGTCAGGGATACAGAGGAGCGTTGGGACATATTCTGCCATCTGAAATTGATGATGAAAGCAGAAAAATATCTGATCAGATCGGGAATGTCCCCCTGGAACCAGGTAATATTTATAAAGGTATTGTCGTTAAAATTGACGATGTTACAAAAAATACCCTGGTCAGGGTCGGCAGCGCTACCGGTGTTATTCCGGTGGCTGATATTTCATGGGCAAGAAAACCTGACATTGAAACGGCATATTGGGAAAAAAAGGTTCGTTCTCCTGGAAAGGTTTTTAAAACAGGCGATATCATCAAGGTTAGGGCGGTAAAAAAAGATCAGATTAAAAATAACTGGCTTTTTTCCCTTGAACAGGCCCCCCTTGTCCAGGCGGCACTTTTAAGTATTGATGCTGAGACAGGAGAGGTCAAAGCCATGATAGGCGGCAGGGATTACAGGAACAGTCAGTTCAACCGTGCAATTCAGTCAAGACGACAGCCTGGAAGCGCATTTAAACCTGTTATCTATTCTGCTGCACTTGACAAGGGATATACTGCAGCAACGGTTATTATTGATTCCCCGGTTGTTTTTAAGGACACTAAACGGAATTTTATATGGAAGCCTCACAATTATAAAGAAAAATTTTATGGCCCTACACTTTTCAGGGATGCGCTCGTTGAATCGCGTAATGTTGTTACAATTAAAATACTTCAGGATATTGGAATAGATTATGTGATAAATTACGCAAGAAAACTTGGCATAAATTCCAATATAAACAGAGATCTTTCCATATCTCTTGGTTCTTCCGGAGTGTCCCTTCTTGAACTTACAAAAGCATATTCTGTTTTTTCCAATCTTGGATATAGAATTGAACCTGTATTTATAACAAAAATATTGGACAGGAACGGTAATGTACTGGAGAAATCCGAGATAAAAAGACAGAAGGTTATAGATATGTCCACTGCCTATATAATGACAAATATTCTTGAAAGTGTTGTGAAATCAGGAACCGGGTGGAGGGTTAGAGCTCTTAAAAGACCTGCCGCCGGAAAAACAGGCACAACAAATAATCTCAATGATGCCTGGTTTCTGGGTTATACGCCAAGGTATACCACCGGGGTCTGGGTGGGTTATGACAATGAAAAATCCCTTGGTAAAGGAGAAACCGGTTCAAGGGCTGCAAGCCCCATCTGGCTCGGCTATATGAAAAAAGCACTTGACGGTAAACCCATAAGAACATTTAACGTTCCCGAAGGCATAGTGTTTGCGAAAATTGATGCTGAAACAGGGCTCCTCCCTGGCAAATCTACAAAGAAAATCAGATTTGAATGCTTTAAAGAGGGTACGGTCCCAACCATGCATACACCAGGGCCTGACATAGATGCAGGCAGGCCGGAAGAGCTTTTTAAATCAGGTATATAACCGTCATGGGGCGGAGAAGGGAAAAATGAAATTATTTGACAGCCATTGCCATATCAATGACAAGTGCTTTAAAGAAGATTATGATGAGGTTCTGAACAGTGCATATGATGCAGATGTAAGAGCTATGATGATTGTGGGTGTTGATGTTGAAAGCTCCGGACGGGCTGTGGAGCTTGCAGAAAAACACGATGAACTTTTTGCGTCAGTGGGCGTTCACCCCCATGATTCAAAGTCCTGTTCCATGGAAAAACTTGACATCCTTAAAAAAATGACTAAAAATAGTAAAGTAAAAGCATGGGGAGAAACAGGGCTTGATTTCAACAGAATGCACTCTCCTGCAGATGATCAGGAAAAATGGCTGGAACGTCAGCTGGATGCTGCTGAAGAATTGGACCTGCCAGTTATATTTCATGAAAGGGAATCAAACGGCAGGCTTGTGGAGATCCTTAAATCAAGGCAAAAAGGAAATTTAAGGGGGGTCATACATTGCTTCAGCGGAACGAAAAAGGAGTTGCATTCCTATCTTGATCTTGGGTATTATATTGGAATAACAGGAATTGTCACTATACAGAAAAGAGGAGCATTTTTAAGGGAAATTGTTCCTTTGATTCCTGAAAACAGGATTCTCATTGAAACAGATGCACCATACCTGACTCCTGCTCCAAAGAAGAATAAAACAAGAAGGAATGAACCTGGATTTGTAAGATTTGTTTTTTTAAAGCTTGCTGAAATAACAGGCAATAATCCTGAAATGTTTGCAGATCAGATCTGGGAGAATACCTGTAACTTGTTTAATGTCCCGTTTACAAAAGGAGAAATAGGAAAATGAAAAAATATTATAAAATTATTATTGCAGGAGTGCTTGCTATTTTTATTGCATCATGTGCAGGAACAACCAACACTGAAATAAAAACAAAGGAAGGTGCTCTTGTGGGGGCCGGAGTCGGGGCCATACTGGGGCAGGCAATAGGGCATAACAGGCAGAGTACCCTTGTGGGTGCCGGCATAGGGGCTGCACTGGGAGGTTTGGGTGGCAGCCAGGTGGGAGCTTACATGGACAGGCAGCAAGCGGCATTAAACAATGCAGTGGCAGCCTCGGATGCCGCAAGCATAAGAAGATCCCAGGATGTTCTTACCGCAACATTTAAATCGGATTTCCTTTTTAATTTTAATTCCTTTACGCTTAAAGCAGGTGCATATCCTGAATTGGACAGGGTGTCCCGTATCTTAAATCAGTATCCTCAAACCAGAATACGCGTTGAAGGGCATACGGATTCAAGAGGCTCTGCCGAGTATAACATGAAATTGTCACAAAGAAGGGCTGAGGCTGTTGCTAACGCTTTAATCCAGAGAGGCGTTGACCCTGTCAGAATTACAACAATAGGTTTTGGCGAATCCCAGCCTGTATCATCAAATGCTGCAGAAAACAGGCGTGTTGAAATAAAAATAATGCCCATTAGAAGTTGATGTGTAGCCTTAGACTATGTGGTTTCCCGGAGGTTTTTTTATAAGAAACTCCTGCTAAGTTCCTTCTTCCCATGTACAAGGCGCATTAAAGGTTGCATGCTCCACGTATTCGGCCTTTGATGCAACGAAGTATATGGGATAGCGGACAAGCAATTTCGTTTAACTTATAAAATTTTCGATCCTAAGTGTTTGATGTGGATTATTGACTTAAAAAAAGTTCAAAAAAAACCTTGATTTTCTCTTGGTGCTCTATCCTTATTCGCTGGGCTCATCTACTTGCAAACCAATCTCTATAATCAAGTATAATCCGGAAGTTTGTTGATTTTTCATCTAAGGCCTCAATATCACAGAGAGGGGAATAATATACTTTCCTGCCATATCTGAGTTTGACAATAACACCATATAGATCATCATATCCCTCAATGTTATGAACCCTAATCTTATCTCCCTGCTGCAATACACCTTTAGTTTGGTATTCTGAGATTTCAGCCTCAAATGGGAAAGACAGAGATTCAATTAGATATTTTTCCCATGCCTCAAGTGCTGCCAAATCATCATATGGATTAATATGATCTAAAACGTTGCTTATTCTTTTGCCTGAATCCCCTAAATAATCCCAGCGATGTTTTTCCTGAATTTTTTGGCGTTTTTCACTTAAATCATTTCCGCCATTACGGGGGACAACAAGTTCAACTGCCTCTGTTTCTAAATAAATTCTATCCCAGTCTAAGCCCTCTTCTTCACATTGAGAAATATATTTATCTGGAAAGGTGGAAAGGGTTGTACTGTCCCAAGCTATGCAAATATAATCATTATCAATTTCTTTAATCTGACCTTGCCAACCGCCAATGTCCATTCCAAAATCAGGATCTGATGTGCCATCTTTAACCTTGACAGAGTCTCCAATCCGAAATTTGCTTTTTTTGTTTTGAGTCATATGATCTCGTACCATTTTAATCCGGCCAAACGCCCCAAATCAGCGGTGCGGGCGTTCAACCCGCATCCTCTGCATCTCGCTGGCTGGGTGTTTTTATTTATTTTTCAATCTTTGTTGAAACTCCATTGCCCTTTTACTTATCTCCTCGCCGCTCATTCGTTAAAGAGATTCTCTCTCCATTTTGTGTAATCAAATTTTTCTCTTTGAATAAGGGCAATAAACCTTTCAGCTTCAACCATTCCGAGATGGTTACTTAATAATTCAAAACCAGCCATTTTTATTTCAGTGTTTGTTCTCATTGGTTAGCCTCCCATTCAAGTATAAAATCTATAGGATTCATTATTTTTATTCCAGAGTAGTTTGCAGTTTTTTTAGAATTCCTTTATCTACCGTTAAAAAATATTGACATTGTAATGAAACAGCGCATGCAATGTGCAAAGCATCCAAGGCGGGCGATGCCCGCAACCCATTTGCTTTTCCTCAATTTCCTGCTTTTTGTAACAGGAATTGAGGAGTAAGGTACTAAAGGTCTCAAACCGATATCTGTCAGGTCGTTCATTTTTAATAGAATCTCGCTTGTTTCGCCAACAAATGAATCAGCTATTTCTTTCCATTTTTGAATTTCTATTCGTCTTTCTATGAAAGGATTTGCATCATTCTCAAAATCAAGAATATAAGGCCAGCCCAAAGAAAGACGACCGGACTTAATTTTTTCTTGAATATCCAGCTTTACCTCAGTTTCAAGTCTTATGGTTAAGTATGATTGATCATCAAAAGGTCTATTAAAAGAACAATTATCAAGATATATTTTCATTACATTGCCTCTTTAAATCAATTCATATTTGGAATGGAGACATATTAGTGCCTTACCCCTGAATTTCTGCAATAAAAAACAAGAAATTGAGGCAGGCACTGGGTTGCGGGCATCGCCCGCTTTGGACTGTATCTATCCAAGTCAATTATTGCTTTTTACGTCGAAAAACAGAGAAGAAAATCTTTTCCTGCTCATCAAGAATTTCTTTCAGTATATTTATGTCGGTCATGGGATTCATGATGACTGACCTTAACACGACTATTCCGTATTTGTCTCCTGGTTTGCGTTTCAGCCTGGTCCTTGAAACAAAACTTTTTCCTGCTTCCCTTTGTTTCCTCTGCACTGTAATATTTATTTCATCAATGACCCTGTTGATTTTTATTTTTTCACGCAAACCAGAGCCTGATATTTTATTTTTCAGAGATGGCGGGGCGATTCTGTATGTCAGAATATTTGTTTCAGGCTTTGTCACAAGCTCAAAAAGCTCTCTTTTTGAAATTTCCGCAGCAAATTGAGCAGCAGTTTCTATCCCATGGTCAATCATCAGGGCATAGCCGCGGCTGCCCATGATTTTTAAAGCGCTGTCAAGTATCAGGGAATGTGCCTCCCGAGATCCTTCAAGTGATTTTATTCCAAGGTCAACGCTTCCTGCACGGTTTACATAATTGGAGTGGTATGAGATGCAGTCAAGGGCACAGGGATTTTTAAAATAGATCATTCCGCTTGTCATGGGAAGATAGAACTGCTTGTGTGCATCAATGGTCACAGAATCCGCGTTTTCAATTCCTTTTAAAAGATGGGCATATTTTTCGGAAAGCAGGACTGGTCCTCCCCATGCTGCATCCACATGGAAATTAATCGAGTGTTCCTCACACAGGTCTGCAATGTCACATAGAGGATCAATAGTGCCGGTTTCAGTTGCTCCTGCAATCCCAACAATGGAAATTATTCCTGTTTTTCCATTTTTTTTAATGTCTTTTATAATGCCGTTGAGCTTTTTTATATCCATTTTCTGTTTTGCATCAACACCAACAGGAATAACGTTTTTATTTCCTATTCCAAGTATTCCTCCTGCTTTTTTAAGGGAGAAATGTCCCCTTTCAGAGACAAGTATAACAGCTTTTTCAAGGGAATATGAATGCATCGCAGCGATAAGGCCATCCTGTTCTATTCCCCTGAAGTTACTATCAGTATCAAGCTTGTCACGGGAAGAGAAAAAACGGTTTCTTGCCACCCACAGCGCAGTAAGATTTGCTGTGGTTCCACATGTTGTAAAATTTCCAAGGGAAGTATCAATACTCTGAACATGTCTTTTATAGAATTCATTGGATTCTTTAAAAATAAGTCTGTGAATTTTTGCCAGGATCTGTCTTTCCAGGACAGATAACACCTTTGATGTCTCAAGTTTTACCACGTTCTGGTTTAAAGCCGCTGTAATGGCTTTTAAATGAACCATAAAAAAAGGAATAGCTGCCGTCATATGACCTACAAAATATGGAGAGGCAACATTTACCGCCCTTGGAGCTATTACAGTGATGATATCAGAAATAACATCGGCAAGTTTTTTTTCCGGGTTTTTATTGATAATGGTATTTTGAAAACCAAGTGTAAGTTCCTTTAAACTGATCTCCTCTGTAATTCCCACATTGAATTTTAAAAAATCGTGCAGTCCAAAAAGGATCTGCTCCATATATTTAACAAGTGTTTTCCTGCACTCATCATCCTCGGGTCTTATAAAAATTCTTTCAAGGGTCTTCCAGTCAGCCACAAGGGATAAATTTTCTTTTTCATATCTGGTATTCATATCATATTTTCTTTTTTTTTTATAAGAAAGAGCTCATTTCTGACAGAGTCACGAATGCTCTTTTTATATTCGTTGTGAGGCGCTGGAACGTAGTCCAGATCTGCCTCATGGCAGTTATATGAAACTCCTCATTGGTAATTAATTTTTGGATGGTCGCTAAATATCAGCGTTTAACATTTTATTTAAGTTTGACTATTATCAGATTTAAACCAAATTATCATTAAAAATTATGTTTTGATGCTCTTTCCATGTTTGTTGTGAGGCTCCTCGGCGCAGTCCAGCTCGGCCTCATGGCAGCTTATATGAAAGAAATTTTAAATGTCATTATTTCAATAAGTTACAGAACGGTACAAC